>NZ_JBRREA010000049.1:0-31630 GCF_056759975.1 Stenotrophomonas sp. STEN031 | reverse complement strand
CACAGTGCCTGCTTCTGCGCCAATGACAATCCAGGTCGACCCATCATCGCACTTGCCCTCCCGGTCAGCAGCAACACCTATGATGTTGCATCGACCGGTTGAGAGCGCCGCCGCGTACTTTGCCAAGGGGTAAGGGCGAAGTACGCGTTCATGCGCGCGCACGCCCGGGAGTTCCGCTTGGTGGCGATGTGCCGGGTGCTTGGCGTGCAGCGCAGCGGCTACTACGCCTGGCTGCGCCATGGCGCCAGCGCTCGTGAGCGCGAAGATCAGCGTCTGCTGGGGCTGATCAAGCACAACTGGCTGGCCAGCGGCACGGTGTATGGCTATCGCAAGATCACCCTGGACCTGCGCGAGGCCGGCGAGCAATGCAGTCGGCACCGCGTCTTGCGGTTGATGAGGGCAGAAGGTCTGCGTGCCCAAGTCGGCTATGGCCGCAAGCCGCGTCATCGCGGCGGCCCGGCGGGCGTGGTGGCCAACGTGCTCAACCGGGACTTCGGGCCACAGGCACCGAACAAGGTCTGGGTCACCGACATCACCTACATCCGGACCTACGAGGGCTGGCTGTTCCTGGCGGCGGTGATGGACCTGTATTCGCGCCAGATCGTGGGTTGGGCAACCGCTTCGACGATGACCAGCGATCTGGTGCTGCAGGCACTGGTGGCGGCGGCGTGGCGGCGCAAGCCCGGTCCTGGCGTGATGGTGCACTCCGACCAGGGCTGTCAGTTCACCAGCAGCGATTGGCAGTCGTTCCTGAAAGCGTACCGGATGGTGCCGAGCATGAGCCGACGCGGGAACTGCCACGACAACGCCGTGGCCGAGAGTTTCTTCAGCGTCTTGAAGAAGGAGCGGATCAAGCGGCGGATCTACCCGACACGCGCCATGGCGGCATCGGACGTGTTTGACTACATCGAGATGTTCTACAACCCGATCCGCCGGCATGGTTCCGCTGGCGGACTGTCACCGGTAGAGTTTGAAAGGCGCTACGCGCAGAGCGGCGACTGAGTGTCTACAGAACTCTGGCCGGTCCACCTTCTCAATGGTGGCTGTATGCAAGGCGTACTCTCCTGTACGGATCCTGTTGAGCAGGAACCATGCCAAGTAGTGGGTTGTGATAAATGGCACTGCTAGCGGCGCAATCAGTGATACGCGGCGCGCGAGAATGACGCTGTGCGTCACAAATGTTAGTGAAATTCACATTTCACGACAACCACCGTCACATTCATAAATGGTGGAGCGCCTTCCCGTAGGACCAACCAAAGCGGTTGCCAAGCCTCACAAACCATAGCGGAGGCCGAGAGAATTGGAGGGGGTGGGCGCTCTTTACTAGCGAGCGTCTAGTTCTGGACTGGCCATCTTGGCCACATACGCCAATTGGTACCAAATTGGCATCTACCGCTAGAGGTCAGTCAGCGAAGAGGTCAGAGCCGGCAGCTATGAACCTCTCACTGAAGTGCTAAGGGCACTGATACCACTCAGCCCTTTGAGCGAACGTTTGCAAACAGATGCGTTAGTTGATTCGGCTCTAGGGGGCGCGACAATAAGTAACCTTGATACACATCGCAGCCCAGCTGTTTGAGATGTTCGCGCTGCCCTTGGGTTTCTACACCCTCTGCAACAACACGTAGATTCAGCGCTCGCCCCAACGCAACTATTGAGGCAACGATGGCAGCATCTTCAGAGTTCGATTCCAGATCGGTGATGAAGGCGCGATCGATTTTTAGCTCTGTTGCAGGCAATCGCTTCAGATACAGGAGGCTTGAATAGCCGGTACCGAAATCATCGATAGCAATCTGTACACCCATTGCCGTAAGTTCGTCCAAGACCCTCAAAGTTGCGCCGGCATCGCGCATGGCCGTCGTCTCTGTAATCTCGAGCGTAAGCAAACCAGGGCCAAGATTATTGCTTTCTAATGCCATCCTTACCGTATCGATAAGGGCGGCTGAAGAGAACTGAAGCGGCGATAGATTGATCGCCACACTCGGAACCTGGTATCCATCGTTCTTCCATTCCCTTGTTTGCCGACAAGCCTCATTCAGAACCCAGTCGCCCAGTGCCAGAATCAACCCGCTGCGCTCCGCGACTGGAATAAATTCACTTGGCTGCAAGAGACCATGCTCTGGATGACACCAACGGACAAGTGCTTCCAAGCCAACCAACGAGCAATCTGGGCCGGCGAATTTTGGCTGGTAATGTAGAACAAGTTCTTTACGATCTATGGCCCTTCGTAGGTCGCTCAAAAGCTCAAGCTGTTGATGAGCGCTGACGTTCATGGAAGGCGAATAGAACGTATATCCGTTCCTGCCATTGTTCTTAGTGTGGTACATCGCTGCGTCGGCATGTGCCACTAGCTCTCGCTCAGTGGCTCCGTCGGAAGGATACATAGCCACGCCAATGCTAGCTGTGACATGCACTTCAGCAGACTCGATACTAATAGAGAGGGCTACTGTGTCGATTATCCTCTGAGCTACAACAGCAGCATCCTGAGAATCACTGGTGGGCACGATCAAGACGAACTCATCGCCGCCCATGCGCGAAAAAGTGTCTTGGCTTCGAAGCAATTCGCGGATCCGTTCAGCGACGCTCAGGAGAAGGGCATCGCCGGCTTGGTGACCATAGGCGTCGTTTATGCTCTTGAATCCGTCCAAATCAAGAAACATGACAGCAAACTGTTCGCGTTTTCGCTGTGCCTTCTCAATAGACTGTTCAAGTCGATCCTGAAGGAGAACGCGATTGGGAAGCCTTGTCAGCGGATCATGTAGAGCGGCCTGCACGAGTTGATCGTGTGCACGCGCCAACGACCTGGAAAGATGGCGCGTTCTTAGATGCATTTGGCGATCCAGCACCGATACGATCAATGCAACTCCCATAATCGCGACCGTAGTGACAACTACCAAGACTGCCAGCCAATGTGCTGGCACACCACCATCACGCGCTGCACCGCACCAGCTGCCCGGCAAGAACCGCGCAGCAGCCATGCCAGTGTAGTGCATGCCTACGATCGCAAGCCCCATGATCACGGCCGCAACAAAGCGCCAACGGTATTGTCCGCGCGCACCTGCTCTAAGACGAAAGGCAATCCATAGCGCGGTGCCTGACGCTGCGATTGCGATCAAAATGGACAAGACGAACCAAGTGGGGTCGTACTCTATTCCGGGCTGCATCTGAAGCGCAGCCATGCCCAGGTAGTGCATCATCGCGATGCCGAGCCCCGTAAGGGTCGCGCCAAGCATCAGCCTGCTAACCGGGAGCTTGGGCCTGGAGACCAGCCAGAGCGCGAAAACCGACGCGCCGATCGCGGCAATCATCGAATAAAGTGTAATGGCAAGGTCGTAACCGAGCGGTATCGGTAAGTCGAACGCCAACATCCCGACGAAATGCATCGACCAAATGCCTAGGCCCATCGCAAGGGAGCCGCCGATCAACCACCAGCGCGACGCGACGCCCTTAGTTGCAGCCACCCGGCCTGCCATGTCCAATGCAGTGTAGGAAGCGAGAATTGCTACAAGAAGCGAAAGTAGAACCAGAATATCATTGTAAGTTCCAGACATAGCGTATCCATACAGTCCAGCGGCATTAGTTCTTAGCGAAGATCAGCGATCTAACTCAGTTACTAAATTTCTAGGCAGCAGAAGAAGCGATGTTAGAAGAGTCACTGTTCGATGCCCCTCCACTGCTCGCGACCATACTGAAAAGCGCCTCAGCCTGCGCCTCTAATGCCCGGGCAGAGCAAGAAATCCCATCGATCAGACGCGTGTCCTGTTGAACGCGCTTGTTGATTGCTTGCAATGCTTGGTTGGCGCTCTGAACGCCTTCACTCTGCTGCTGACTCGCGCCCGCAATCTGTTCGACGGTTGCCGTTACTTTGAGAACAGCGCCGAGAACTTCTTGCATGACATTGCCGGCTTGCATGGTCAAGCGCGTTCCATCAGTCACTTGATCTCTAGCGCTTCCAATCAGGTCGCGTATTTCCTTAGCAGAAACGCTGCAGCGTTGCGCCAGGCTTCTGACTTCCTGCGCCACCACGGCAAATCCTCGCCCTTGCTCTCCTGCGCGCGCCGCTTCCACGGCTGCATTTAACGCAAGAATATTGGTTTGGAACGAGATGCCGTCAATGACTCCGATTATTTGCGCCATGCGCTCGTTGGCTGCCCTAATCTCTTCTGAAGTCGTAACGACTTCCGAGATCACTGCGACTCCACGCTTAGCGGCATCCGCAGAGTTCTTGGCTACCTGGCGGGCATCGTCAGCATGTTGGGAGTTGGCGCGCACATTGTGGGCTAATCCTTCAATCGACTCTGAAGTCTGGCGGACAAACTCAGATTGAGACATAGAGCGTCCTGCCAGATCATGGTTGCTAGCAGCGATGCCACGAGCAGCGGTACGCACGTTCTGTGCGATATCCGTGGCTTGAATCACCAGTTGACGCATTTCGTGGGCGGAGCGGACTTGCTCTGTCACGTCCGTTGCATACTTAACTACCTTAAATGGATGTCCGGAAGCGTCAAAAATCGGATTGTAGGAAGCTTGGATCCATATTTCCTGACCGAGCTTTCCGAGGCGCCTGTACCGACCAACATCGTATTCACCACGCCCTAGCTTTCCCCAGAAAGTTCGATATTCTTCCGAGCGCCCATAGTCTGCATCCACAAAAATGCTGTGATGCTTTCCGCGAACCTCGTCTAGCCGATAGCCCATCGCAGCCAAGAAGTTCTCGTTGGCATCGAGTATCAGTCCGCTCATCGAGAATTCGATGACTGACATGACTTTTCCGATTGCCTTTATGCGCCCCTCTGCATCCGCAGAGATCGTCACCTGTTCTGTAATGTCGGTAGCGTACTTAATCACCTTGTACGGCAAGCCTGAAGAATCTAGTACAGGATTGTACGAAGCCTGTATCCAGACATCCCGATTCCCTTTTGCCACTCGTTTGTAGCGACCGGCATCAAACCTTCCTTGACTGAGTTTCCGCCAGAATTCAGCGTACCCCTCAGAATTCTTGGTGTTGAGATCGACAAAGATGCTGTGATGCCTGCCCTGGATCTCATCCAATCGATAACCCATCGTATTTAGAAAATTCTGATTGGCGCTCAGGATAGTCCCCTCCAGTGAGAACTCAATTGAAGCCATAACTTTGTCGATAGCATCAATGCGCCCTTCGTACTCACTCGTTCGATGCATCTGATCGGTGATGTCAGTCGCGTACTTGACGACTTTGTATGGCTTTCCAGCTTTGTCCAGAAGCGGGTTATATGAAGCGTTTAACCACACTTCTCGTCCGCCTTTTCCAACGCGGCGAAAACGACGAGCTTCGAAGTTCCCGGCTCGGAGACTGTCCCAGAATGTCCGGTAGTCGCCATCGCTACGTTCTGATGGCGGCACAAACATGCTGTGATGCTGTCCTTTGAGCTCATCAAGACTGTAGCCCATGATGTTCAAGAAGTTCTGGTTGGCGTGCAGGACTCTGCCCTCCAGATCAAACTCGATGACGGCCATCACGCGATTGACGGCAGTAATTTGAGAACGCTCATCCTGGCACCCGACAAGAAAACGGCTTCGGGCCCGTGCCTGCTTTAAGAATGAGCGCATCTCGCAATCCTGTAGAATTTTTATCGATATTCCTCCCCTTAGCGGCCCCGCTTGGCTGAACTTTAAGGGTCCGATCCGACAGCAAGTGACCGAAAGTTATCGCGAGGGCCTTTTCTGCCCAACGGGCGCAGCTGCGGATGGACCCAAGCCGTCGTAGAGAGGGTCGGCCTCGGCAATGAACTGCCATCGCCCACTACTGGTATCGCCGCTCTCTAGTGCAAAGATTGGCTTGCCGCGCATCGGCAAGAGACAGTCAGCAATGGCATTAGTTTGGTCTGGTTAGCGAAGAGAGCACGCTCGCGACTGATTCACCCAAGCAGAAACGCTCGAATAGGTTAAGCAGATCGAGTCCGGATTCTCGTTGTTCCATTTCGTTAGCCACCATGAGAACTCGGATCATGCTGAGGTAGGCAACTAGGCGCTCCCTCAATGCCTCGCTAAGAGTTGGGTCCGATAGGTTGGCAAGCAACTCATGCTCCAAGTCATCGAGGCGACTCTTGCCCGATTCTCGTGACATCGCAGCCATCGTCGATTGTTCCTCTTCACTTGCCACCATTAGCATACGAGCTATGTTGACAAACGCGAGTAGGCGAACTCTGGACACATCGCTTAGACCACCCTGCGACAGCTTGAGAATCAAGCTGCTTTTCAATTGTCGAAAGCCGTAGCCAACCAGGGGCCTCTCCATATAGCTCCTTTCCTTGGACCGTCCCAGAAACGGCCTGATCATAGGCCCGCCAGGATCGGGGCAACAAGCAAACTTGCAGCTGCAACCAAAACGTGGTCGCCGATCGTTTTGGCTGGGGCAGGCCGAATTTGAGTGATCCTTAAACGCGCGAAGAATTGATAGCTCGCATGAATTGCTTCGATGTCGAGATGCGTGGCTCGTTCTGCCCGGGCATTCTCAGCCCCGCCCTTTCACTTGACTGAGCGAGGCTGATATCTAAGTCTTGAGCTAATCTTCGTTCCGCCAGATACCTCTCATCAGTTGACGGCCCATTGCTTCTACCGATCGCATCGGTGATGGGCCTCCACTGCTGTCCCTGCGTTGTAAGCCGTGCACGGCCATACCGGAGCGCAACCTATCCAGACTTAGGACGTCACTTCTCGGGTGCGGGCTCGATCATCCGCAGCACATCGCGCTTCTGCTGCCGGGTCAGCCCGTTCCATCGCAGCAGGACCTTGGCGAGCAGTTCATCGCTGGTGTACAGGAAGGCCGGGGGTACGCCTAAAGCCTCGGCCAGTCGCTCGCTGGTCTCGAGCTTGGGCTCATACTTGCCACGCTCGTATTGGTTTACGCGGGGGCTGGCCACATAGGGATCCATACCGGCCCGGATGCCCACTTCCTTCTGCGGCAGACCCGCACGCAGGCGGGCCTGTTTCAGGCGACGGGCAAAGGTCGGCAGTGAGTCGGCGGACGATGGCACACGCGCACCCTATGGCAATACCGTAAGGATGGCGCATGTACCCTATGTTGCATACTAAGATATTCTTAGTTTTCAAGCAACCATCCTGCCTTCCGCAGTTGTCATGTCCCGCCCAAGCGCACCAACCGCCGGTTCCGATCCCGGGGCCTCCACGCACACGCCCTCCGGCGCAAGCCAGATTGCCACGCTGGAGGAACTGGGCCTGCGCGGGACCTTGTTCTTGGCGGCACTGCTGAAGGCACATGCCGATCGACTCGCCTTGGCCCCAACCCACCACTCAGCCCTGCTGGTGCTAGATACGTTGCGGGGGATGGGCGTGATCCAGGTGCCATGGCCTGACCAGCGGTGGCAGATCCGCCCCGACGCCCACGTCGACGTCCCCCCGCTTTCAGTAGCGGGGCCATTTAGAGTCCGGGGTTAGGGTAGCCGATCTTGGCCATCCGTTTGGCGTAGGCGGCGGGCGTCAGCCCGCCCAGTGCTTTCTTCGGTCTCTCCTCGTTGTATTCCCGGCGCCAGGTCTCGATTACGGTGCGAGCGTGAAGGACGTTTTGGAACCAGTGCTCGTTCAAGCATTCGTCGCGCAGCCTTCCGTTGAAGCTCTCGATGTAAGCGTTCTGGTTCGGCTTGCCCGGCTCGATCAGCCGCAGCACGACACCTCGCTCATGTCCCCACTTCACCATGGCCTTGCCGCAAAACTCTTTGCCATTGTCCGAGCGGATCACCAGAGGCAGGCCGCGGCGTAGCGCGAGGCGGTCCAGAACGCGAGCCACCCCATTACCCGAGATCGCCCGCTCCACTTCGACGGCCACCGCCTCGTGGGTCGCATCGTCGACGATGGTCAGACACTTCAGCACGCGCCCCTCGCCAGTGCGGTCGAATACGAAGTCCATCGACCACACCTGGTTGGCCGAGGTCGGCCGGAACAGCGGCTGCCGATCACCAACCGGCACCTTCTTGCGCTTGCGGCGCCGCACCTGCAGCTTGGCTTCCTGGTACAGCCGTTCAACGCGCTTGTAGTTAACCGGCCAGCCTGCCTGCCGAAGTTTGAGGTGGATCATCCCGACGCCGTATCTTTTGTGCCGGATGGCCAGCGCATGGATCTGTTCGCGCAGCTCGACGTTCCGGTCGGGCCGGGCTTGGTAGCGGAACGCACTGGCGCTCATCCGAGCCACCCCCAAGGCCCGCCGCTCGCTGAGACCGCGATCGATCATCTCCCGCACTAGTGCCCTACGCACCGGTGCGGTCACGGCTTTTTTCGCAGCACGTCCTTGATGACGTCGTTCTCGAACATCTGCTCGGCAAGCAGCTTCTTCAGCCGGGTGTTCTCCGCCTCCAGCTCCTTGAGCCGCTTGGCATCGGACACGCTCATGCCGCCGAACTTGCTGCGCCACAGGTAGTACGAGGCTTCGCTGAAGCCATGTCGGCGGCATAAGTCCTTGACCGCCATGCCGGCGTCGGCTTCACGCAGGAAACCGATGATCTGTTCTTCGGAAAAGCGTTTCTTCACGTCCAATCTCCTGGTCAGGTGGGATTGGACTCCAATTCGCCGTGCTACTCAAAACCGGGGGGACGTCGGGATCTCAAGGATGAAAATTCATTGCGCGAGGCGTGCAGGGTGGCGCAAGAGCGGCATCGGAGTCAGCGCCACCTGGATGATTGGCTGAAGAGGCTTGCTGAGTGGCTTCAGTATGTGGCCAGTGTAAATGAAGCGACTTTTACGAGCCCGAAATTCCAGAAGGAGCTGTGGGAGAACGAGACTGTGTCTGCCACCGGCCAAGGACACATCGACGTATCCCGCGTGATCGCCGATCCGGCAATCGCGCGCCAGCTGTGGGAGCTAAAGCAATCGCCCATCCCTACTGATCCGCAGGAATGCATTCAATGGTTTGCTAAGGCATGGGACGACATCGAAACGCATGTTCGGGCGCTCACGGACCGTCGGCCACGATTAAACATGTATCGCCTGTTTGCCTCCCTCTGGCCCCACCATTTCACGACCGTCGCGCACTTCCACAAGCTGCGCAGATTGGGGGGTGCCATAGGCCTGACTCCCGGACTTGAGCATCGTACGGCGTTGCATCAGCGCGTGCTTGATCGCCTTGCCGAGGTTACTGATCAGGCTGGAAGCGTTGAAGAGCAGATGACATTGCCTTGGTTGCTATTCGTGCACTTCATTCAGGACAAAAGCAGCGATGCCACGGAGGTCGCCGGAGATAAGGCTGGTGAGATCCAACTGAACCCGTTGCCCGCCAATCGCCGCCGCCGCGGCATGACCGGCATCGGCGGTGGGTTGTCGACTGTTCTTGGCATGCTCGAGTTCGCGAAGGATGGTTGCAAGCGCGAAGACTTCATCGAACATCTTCGTTCGCAAAATCCCACGCATACCCGCGCGACACTTAATACGAACCTTAACTGCCTCATGGCGGAATGGGGTGTCATTCGGGCAGAGGGCGACGAGCTGCAATTGACAGACCGCGGTGTGGCCCTGCTTGAAACGGGTGATCCAGAGGAAGTGTCGGATTGGATGCTCACCCGCATCCTTGGCTTCGACAATCTGTTGGTCATGCTGCGTGCCGGGCCAAGATTACTCACTGAGATCGTTGATTCATTGCAACGTGTAAATCCTGGGTGGACGACAAACTTCGCCCCCACAGCGCTGATCAATTGGATGCGCTACCTTAGTTTGGTGGAATCCGTGCCTGGTAAGCAAGTCCAGCTGACCGAAAGCGGTGAGGAATGGGCCGCTCGCGTGACTTGGGAACCCGACGTTCTAGCGCCCGCGCCAATGCTGTCTCCAACCACGGAGATGTTGGCCACGGCCTCTGAGGCCGCGTTGGCCACTACGCTGCCTTCGGTGGCCTCGATTTTGGCTACCTTCCCCAAGGACATCGCGTTCCCACTGCAACTCGTGGCCCGATTGCATGCAGGCCTTTGGGCGAATGCGCGCCGGCATTTTGCGGTCTTGACTGGCTTGAGTGGCGCCGGCAAAACTCAGCTCGCTCGCTGCTACGCGAGAGGCCTGCGAGGCAATGGCAATGCCGATGGTGCATTCGAGATCGTGCCCGTGCAGCCGGGATGGCACGACCCCTCGAGCTTGCTGGGTTACATCAGCCCCCTCAAGAACGACATCTACGTACGCACGCCATTTTTGGAGTTCCTTCTCCAGGCACAGGGCAACCCGGACCAGGCTTACACGATCGTTTTGGATGAGATGAACCTGTCTCACCCGGAGCAATACCTAGCCCCGATGCTGTCAGCGATGGAAACCGGCGAGCCCTTGCGATTGCACGCACAAGGCGAAGCCGTGGATGGCGTGCCGGCGAGCATCGCATATCCCGAGAATCTGGTTCTGATCGGCACAGTCAATATGGACGAGACCACACATGGATTGAGCGACAAAGTTCTCGATCGCGCAGCGGTCATCGAGTTCTGGGACATTGACGTGGATGTTTTCCCTGGCTGGTCAACCACGCGGCTGCCCACCGAACATGCCAGCCAGGTGCGCGAGGTCCTACGAACACTGGTCAAGCAGCTGCGTCCGGTCCGCCTGCATTTTGGATGGCGCACGATTGGCGATGTCATCGGTTACGTTGAAGCTGCAACCGACGGCGGCGTGCTGACAACGGAGGCCGCCTTGGATCATGCGATCTACGCCAAGGTGCTGCCAAAACTGCGGGGCGAGGACACGCCACGGTTACGCACAACCTTTGATCAGGTCGAGAGCACCTTGCGCACGCGCAATCTTATCGAGTCCGCTGAAAAGGTCGCCGAGCTGGCACAAGATTTGCGTCATATGGGCAGTGCGCGCTTCTGGCGTTGAACCAATGGTGGCATTGCGTTGCATCGACCAAGCGAATGTCAGCCAAGAGCTTCTGCCCGATGTCACGGTGCCTGGGTTTCGGGAGCTTGGCACATACTTTTTTATCGCCCCGCTGGATGGCGTTGATCTGTATATCGACGAGGCGCCTGCAGAAGCCGTCCAGGTCGGTGGCCAGTCGGGCTGGCGATGGACACCAGGCTTTTATGCAGGCGTGGTGGTCGCCGAATTACTCAGTCATAGTGGACAGCGTCTGGCGGAGTACCGTCTTGATGTCGCTCCTGAAGGCAGCAAGCTTGGTGAAGGGGTCTTCCACACGTTGCTGGAGGAACTTCGTGCCTTTGATCCGGCGCTCCTACTCGGCACCGAGGCGGCACAAGCCAGTATCGGTGTGTCCGGTGAGGTGACTTCGCCGCTTCTGGCGTACGCGCGTCTGCGGCGGAACGGTGATGCCCTGCAGGCCGCCTTGCGAGCCGTGATGGGCCATCCCTTGACCCGGCTGCAGTGTGACCGCGCCCTAGTTCCGGCCCATCACGTACGACGACTCGATGTCGCATCGGCCGTCAGACTACTGCGACATCCGGCGACAGTCGCGTACTTGAACGATGATGCCGGTGAATTGAATGAGAAGACGCCACTAATCGAAGCTACGCAGTCCACCGACACCGTCGACAATCCCGCAAATCGGGCTTTGGTCGCGGTCATGCCGTCGGTGCGGCTACGTTGCCAACATGTGGCTGATGCACTCGCGGTACTAGCGCGAGTGGACGAAAAAGCTGGCACTAGGACACCGTTGCAGCCTCGCTTGGCCCGAAAGTTGGCGTACCTAGGCGGGCTGTCGAAAGCTCTTGCGCGCTTACTCAAAGGCGCCCCTTTCGCTTTGACTACCCGCGCCGAGGTGACTGCCGCCGGCTTGAACGCCATCTCTGCCCATCCCGCCTATGCACGTGCCTATCGGTTCGCTTGGTCGTCACTCCGTGGAGGCGTAGCTGGCGATTTGGCCGATGAGCAGACTTGGTTGAGTCCAACTTGGGAGATCTACGAGCGTTGGTGCTTTGCCCAGGTGGTGCAGTGCCTTCGAAAGCAACGACCGGATCTAAGCTGGACAACGCACTATCCGACGACGCGGAACGACTGCATCCGAGTGGTGGGGGCGGGCGATGGCGTACAGATGGAAGCGTGGTTGCAGCGTCGATATCGAGCGGGTGACAGTACGCTGACCGGGTTTCGCAGCATTTCCGCCGAACTTCACCCCGATATCGTGATCACAGTCGATGACCGTGGTGTACGCAGGATGTTTGTACTCGACGCCAAGTACCGCACCAGTCGGATCAATGTTCTGGACGCTATGCGCTCGGCACATCTCTATCAGGACGCATTGCGTTGGGACGAGGCGCGACCGGTGTGCTCGTTGTTGCTGGTTCCCCGTGGTGGCGGCGCGCCTTGGTTGGAGGCGCCTGAATTCCATGCCGCTCACCAGGTCGGGGTCCTCCCTTTAGCGCCGGACACGCGCTTGGGTCTCAGTGTGGCGCTAGAACGCTGGCTGCCTACCTCCGCTTTTGGAGCCTTCTAAAAGTGGGGGATTACCGAGCAAGTCAAACAGTCGCATGGAGCATGAAATGTTCGGTTGCTTGGGGTGTGTACCGATTCGAAGGGGGGCACGGGGAGTTATCCCATTCCTCGCCGCTTTGGTTTGAAGCTGCATACGGGAAAGTTGGAGCAGGAGTGAAACTCGCCATAAGGGCCCGTGCGCAGCACCAGCACCCCTTGCTTGCAAGCCGGGCACGCTTCTTCCTTGACGGCTTCGCCATCGGTGTCGGTAATCTCAAGGACACCGTCTTCCTCCAGCTCCCGAAGAAACATTGAGCGCTGACCGCGAGCGGTAAACATCGCCACGGTGCGCCTGGCCCGGGTCAGGGCCACGTAGAACAGCCGGCGCTCTTCACTCAGGGGGAACATGTCTCCCTCGGGCATCGCCAGGGCCAACACCGGATCATCGGTGCGGGTGTTGGGAAAACTTCGCCGACGCGACGCGCTGATCATCTCAGGAAGGATGACGTAGTCCGCTTCGCTGCCCTTGGAGCGGTGGATGGTCAAGAAGGAGACGTCCACCCAGCGGTTGAACCTGCTCTGCCTTATGGGCACATACTGCCGGTCGGCGTTGTAGCGGCCCAGGACGTAAACCGACGCCTTGCCGTTTCGCCCCGGAAGGATCGTGCCATCGCGCACGCCCTCGGCCAGGCTCACCACGAAGCGGTCGATTGCATCGGCCAACTGGTCCTTGCTGTCCACCTGGAACGTTCGGAGCACTGGGCCTTGGGCAGGGGTCGCGGAATGCACGCGCTTGGCGATCTGCCCCGGATTCTTGGAGACAAACGCACTGGAGACGTCGCACAGAGCCTGGGGGCAGCGGAACGTTTGCTCCAGCTTGAGTACCTGGCCGTGGCCAAACCACTGGCGAAAGCCGGTCATCACAGACACGTCCGCGCCGGCAAAACGGTTAATCGACTGCCAGTCGTCGCCGACGGCGAAGAAGAAGCGGCCCTTGTCATGGACCAGTGCACGGCACAACCTGGCCCGGGCGCGTGAGGCATCTTGGAATTCGTCGGCCATCACCAGATCGTAGGGCGATTCCACGCGCCCGCTTTCCAGGTGGCCGGCGGCGAGGTTGAGCATGTCCTCAAAGTCGATGCCACCGTCGATCGCCAAGGCGTGGTCCCACGCCGCCATCACCGGAACGACGATGTCCAGGAACATCTGGTGGCGCAGCTTGAAGGTGTCGGCAGGCATGGCGTCCAGTCGCTGCTGCAGGTCCGAAGCGCTCAAGCCATTACTCTTGGCGTGGCTCATGAACGTGCGCACCAGCCCAATGAGCTCGACCGATTCCATGGGCTTTTGGCCCTCCTTGGGAATTTCCCGGTCGGGGTTGGGGTCGAGCACCAAGCCACGGGCGGTCAGTTCGCGCTCCAGGCGGTCCAGATCGTCGCCGTGGCGCAACCCGTGGCTGGTGGTCTCAAACAGCGCGGTCCCTTTGTCCGCGTGGAGCTGCCGCTTCCAAATCACTCCTTCCAGGTAACCTTCGAAGTGCGTTGGCGGCACGCCGTCTGCGTTGAGCGCGAAGTGCTCGTGGAATAGGTCCAGATCGGGGTAGTAGAAATCGGGCTTGTATTGTCGGTGCGTTTCGTCGGCGGTGCGGTGGGGGTAGGGGCCCTCGTAGCGGTAGTTGACCCCGTTCAAGAAGAGCAGGTTGGCGATCATCGCCTCTTCCATGCTTTTCACCCGCTCACCGCGGTTGGTGACCAGCGCGCCCTTGCCCTGGGCGTCCCACACGTCCGCCGGCTCCGAGGCACCAAACGCTGGGAGGTCCTTTCCAAAGACGAAGCGGAATAGGTCCCACTGGCGGCGGAACGTCGGACAACGGTCTTTGAGCTGGTCCACGATGTCGGTGAGCTTTCGCACCCCACCGGCCGCGTCGGTGGCCCAATCGGGAATGTCGGGCTTTTCCCCGGTGGCCTTGCCGATGAGGCGCAAGCCCAGCGCGTGGAAGGTGGAGGCTTCCACGGTCACCTCCGTCATGCCCAGGCGCTCAAACGCCAAGGCTGCGCGGTCCTTGAGCTCTTCGGCGGCCTGCTTGTTGAACGCCAGCAGGACGATCCGTTCGGGGGCCACGAACCCTCGGTGGATGGCATACGCCGCCTTAGCGACCATCGTCGACGTCTTGCCCGAGCCGGCCGAGGCCACCACCTGCACGCGGTTGTCGAAGCACACCACGGCCCTTGCCTGTTCCGGGGTGAGCGGTTTGCTCTCCACCCGGTCCAGCAAGTCTTTGCAGGCCACCAACTCGTGTTTCACATGGGCGGCGTTGAGCGCGGCCCAGGCTGGGCGGTGGTCGGTTTCCCATGCAGCCAACGAGCGCTCGATCGCCTGGGCCGTCGGCCCCAGCCGGACCGCCACGCCCGGCTTCTTCAAGCGAGCCCGAAGGGCGGCATAATCAACCCTAGGGCGGGCCGCCAGGACGTCGGCCTGTTGTTCGTGGGTGAACCAGCGGCGCCGCTCCGAACAGGCTTGCTCTTGTTCTGTCTTGTAGTCCAGCCATGTATTGATTTTATGGTGCTCGCCCTTGAGGAGCTCCACGTCCTCGCGCAGGCGCTTCTCCGTCAATGCAATGATCAACGCCTGAACCAAAGTAGCGCCTTGGGCGTTTGGCAATCCATCGGTCTTCACTTCCCGGTTCTGCCCCGGGTGAAATGTGATGTCGGTCCAGAAGGTGCCGGCGTTGACGCGGTAAGTGGTTTCGTTCTCGACGTTGACCCGATGGGTGCGCCCGTTCAACGCCAAAGAGAGCTCCAAGCCCTCCAAGCGCAAGTGCCACTCCGATGACCCGGTTACGTGCCGGCCCACCCACGACGGGCCCCATTCCTTTGCCATTCCTTGTCCCACATGTTCCTTGGAAATGCCGGTGGGGATGCGTCACCGTACCGACGGTTCCATGATAATCGCTTGACCTATCTTCTATTTGAATTTATTTCAGACCCTTAGTACTACGCTGAAGCAGGATCCTCCTGCTTTGCGTGTGCGCCTCGCATAGGCGTATCGCTTCGAGTACAAGATATGAAAGATAAGTCCGAGTTCCTCTACTGCGTCTTCATCGTGGCTGCGGCCATCTTGTCGGCCGTAGCCCGTTGTTCGTTCACCCGCCCGGACCAGTTCGGCCGGGATTCCTACGACTAAACCAACAATCCAGATAGACCCACAAGGCCCGGCATTGTCCGGGCCTTGTGCGTTATGCCGTCTATGAAAGGAGACCGAGATGCATCACGTTGAAACCATGGCCTATGCAGGCCAAGTCCCATGGCATGGCATCGGAAGCCAGTTGGCTCCAGGGCAGTCCATTGAAGTATGGCGCGAACGCGCCGGGATGAACTGGTCCTTGGAGGAGGCTGAAGTGCGATTCGCCGCCGAGGCTGAAGATCAGTATCCGGTGCGGGCATTCCCCGGGCAGAAGGTGCTTTATCGCTCTGACACCAAGCGACCTTTGGCCGTGGTGTCCAAGCGCTATCAAGTGGTCCAGCCGCGGGAGATCCTTGAGTTCTACCGCGACCTGACGCGCTACAGCGGATTCGAGTTGGAAACTGCGGGCGTGCTTCGTGGAGGGCGGAAGTTCTGGGCATTGGCCCGTACTGGGCAGGGTGTGGCCCTAAAGGGTCAGGATCAGGTCAATGGGTACCTTCTTCTAGCTACGGCCTGTGACGGAACGCTGGCTACCACCGCTCAGTTCACCTCAGTCCGTGTGGTTTGCAATAACACCCTGCAGATCGCTGTTGGGGATCGAACCGGAGCCATCAAGGTCCCGCATCGCAGTGCCTTCGATGCTGACAGGGTCAAAAGCCAGTTGGGTATCGCTGTTGAGGGCTGGCATGCCTTCGTGGAGCGGATGCGGATCCTCTGTGAGACACCTGTGAACCCTGATTCGGTCGATGGGGTTCTGCGGAATTTGCTCACGTATCCGGCTGCTCAGAATGGAAAAGCCATCGTGAATGAGCAGGCTGTGGCCAAGGTGCGGGCGCTGTACGACGGGCAGGGGAGGGGGGCGAGCCTGAAGACGAGCAAGGGCACGGCGTTTGGCCTGCTTAACAGCATCACCGAGTTCGTGGATCACCATCGGCGGGCGCAGAGTACGGAGAACCGCTTGGATGCGGCGTGGTTTGGCCAGGGGGCCTTGCTAAAGCAGAAGGCCTGGAAGGAACTACTGGGGGAAGCCGCATGAACGTCTCGCTGCAGAAGCAATGCCTGGAAGAGTTACCTGGCGGTTTGAACGAACGTGACAGCTCCGTCCTCTCCCAGGCATTGGAAATCCTAGAGAGCAGAGCAATGGTCAGTGGTTTGCTATTGGGAGATCCCGATGTTGCCGGCAGGTTCTTCCGCCTGCGTCTAGGGAATGAGATCCGCGAGCACTTCGAGGTGGCGTTCCTCGATGCCCGCAACCGCCTGATCGCCGTAGAAAGGTTGTTCTCAGGCTCCATAGACGGGGCTGAGATCCATCCGCGGATTGTCGTCCAACGTGCCTTGGCACTGAATGCGGCAGCGGTCCTGCTAGCTCACAACCACCCCAGCGGGCATTGCGAGCCGTCAGCAGCGGATCGAGCTATCACCAAGCGGTTGAAGGAAGTATTGGCGATGGTGGAGGTGAGGGTCGTCGACCACCTTGTGGTGTCGGCAGGCCAAGGTACTTCGATGGCTCAGCTCGGGCAGATCTGAAGGCCCGGATACTTAGGAGAACAGCATGAAGGAAACGGAGACGTCCTGGTCATTGACCAGGGCGGCAATAGCTCGTGCCAAAGCGGCTGATCTAGACCGACAGGCCCGGGAGGTAGAGCGCTCAGCTGCCGATGGAAACTGGCGCATGAAGGTGCGGGCTAGAGAGGCCGCCACCCGGCTTAGATTGCGAGCCGGGAGATACCTGGTGGAAGCTCAAGGTCACGAAGAGAAGGATCTCCCACTCTTCCTCTAAACCGCAGGAGGGGACTTGCCTTCTGTGTAGTCCTTGATCAAGTTCAGAACGGCTTGTTGCCTTGATGCTGGAAGACGTGCGACCAGAAGGATGACTTCTGCCAAGACGTCGGATGTGGCGTGGAAGTAAGCAACAGGAACGCCGAGCGCCTTGGCCAAGGCTTCAGCGGTTTCGGGATCCGGATCTCGTAACCCCAACTCGTAGCGCGAGATGCGTGGTGCGGCGCTATTGGAATCTTCCAAGCCCAAGACGGCCCCCAAGTCAGCTTGACTCAACCCAGCTTCCAGTCGGGCCGCGCGCAGGCGACGACCAAAGACGGATTTTGGAATGGACGGAGCAGGCATGGAAACGGCACGAAGCAAGCGGTGTCCAAGTCTGCCTGTTTCATCATCGCATCACATTTGCCATTATGGCAAATCGTGAGGCGGTGATCTTGTCCAACCGATCCCATAGCAACCAATCAGACCTTTCAAGAGGCGCGTGCGCCTAAGGATTGACAGATATCCAAATGTCACAAGAGGACTACTACGAAGTCCTCGGGGTACGCCCCGAGGCACCCCTCTGGGAAATTGAGCTGGCCTACAAGGGCAGACGGAGCCAGTACCACCCTGATCGGTACGCTGCGGGAGACGCGTCGTCCGTGGCATGGGCGACTGCCAAGATGCAGGCGGTCAACAGGGCGTATGCCGTCCTCAAAGACCCGGACCAACGCGAGCGCTTCGACCGTACCCAAGCCTCGGTCGGGCCCGCTGATCCAGATCCCCGGACGGAGCGAGCAAAGGCCCCAGAGCCTCCACCGCACCGCTCACTCCGAGAAGCCCTGGAAGGGCTTGAGTTCAGCAATGAGCCCTTTGAGCGGGTGTTTGTCGCTCCAAATATCCCAAGGAAGAAGCTCCAGGGAGCCCTGGACAGCTACGGGGAGAGGCTGCGGGCCCAGGACGTTGTCGTGCTCATCGACGACACCGTCTTCGGTGGTGCCAGAGAGGGAGTACTGATCACCGAAACCCAGATTCGGTGCAAGGCCAAGTTCGAGCAGGCAGAGATCCGGTTATTGGGCTGCCTCAACGATATCACCGCTCATGGTGCGCATATCCGAATCCATGGCGAGCCCTTCATCACATTGAGTGTTCCCAACGCCGATGACCTGCGACGGCTGTTCAGAGCCGTCAGCCACTACTTGCAAGAAACCAACTGATCTCAACCAACAGGGGAATAACATGAAGTACCTGATAGGCCTATACGGCGTGACCGTACTGATCGCGGCCATCTGTTTCGATATCTGGGGGCGCTACGCGTACAAGGGCTTCTTCTACAACTTGGGGCAGGGCCTGATCTGGCCCGCAGTGGTCTTCCCCTCGGTGGGAAAGATGATCGGCGGCGTGGTCTGGATAGTGGTGATCTTCTGCCTGCTCGTGTTTGTGAGGAGGCGATAAGCATGGGGTCAAGAATCCGAAAAATGCTCACAATTGCGTTCATTCCGCTGGCTCTGTGCGCTTGTACCAGCGAGCTGGACAAGGTCCGGGGCCAGTTCATAGACAACTGCATGAGCAGCGGCGCGCCGAAGTCCAACTGCAAATGCGCCATCGACAAGCTGCAGGACCACTACGGGGAGCAGGGGCTGGTCGCCATCAACAGACAGGGCCACCCACCGTCCGACTTCGCCGAGCAGCTGTTCGTTGCTGCGGGCCAGTGTCGGAACCCGCGATAGCGCCTGACGTCCTGCCTTCGAAGTAGGCCGCCGACAGTAACACTCGTTACCTCCGACGACCGAATGCCGGCCGCCCGACCATATAGACAAGGAATTCCATGAAAAGTATCAACTACGTTGCAGCCATGCTGGCTGCGCTTCTTCTTGGTGGATGCAGTAAACCAGTTCTGGACTGGCGCAACGCAGAGCTGAGTAACGGCAAGATCTACGAGTCAGGCTCCAACGAGCCATTCGACGGACGTGTGACCGGTGTGCCGCACAAGCAGCTCGAACCGCTCTTGGGCTCTCTGAGAACCATCCTTCAGAACCTGAACACCAATCAGCCCACCAGCATGACCGCACTGCTGGGCAACTTGGATTATGTCTGCGATGTGGAGGTGGAAGAAGGATTGGTAGGTGGCCAGTACATCTGCCGCTATCCGCAGTCACAGGTCGTCGCCTACGAAGGTAAGCGGACTGACGGCGGTCTGGATGGGGAGACAGTGTTCCACACGAAGACGGGGAGTCCTGGCGTCATCCTGACAATGCAGAACGGCCGCGTGGAAGGGCCGATCAAGATCTACTTCGCAGAAAAGCCCGGACAGCTCTCCTACCAGGCGACGGCTGTGAACAATGGTCTGGAAGGAGAGGCGATCAGCTACTACCTCAACGGCCAGGTCAAGGTAAAGGCCAACTTCAAAGGTAGCGTGCCTGTAGGGCTGTGGGAGGCCTACTGGGAAGAGAACGGAGCAGTCTCGGAGCGGGGCATGTACGAGGGCGGAAAGCTGGTCTCACAGACCCACTATCTGCAAGACGGCACGGAATACCTGACGGAACCGGAAATGTGGGCGCTCCATCGCTCGATCTCGGAAAGCGATGATTTCGCTCTGACGCCCAAGCAGGATGTTCTGCTTACAGAGGCGGAGAAGCGATACAAAGCAATCCGCCCGCAGACGGCGGCCCAGCGAGAAGCAGCTGTCAGAGCCCGAGAAATTGCCCGCAGTATCGATCCGGATTGCATTGTTTGCGACGGATCGGGGAAGTGACCTGACGCGGTAGTGAGAGCAGATAGCGGGCGTGCACAAGCACGCCCGCTCCATGCGTGTGGTTAGTTTTTTCCAAAACGACTCCAGGAGAGGGTATGAAGAAGGTAGGTATGTTGGTGGGCGCAACGTGGGCCGTACTGGCGTTGGGAGGTTGCAAGAAGGAAGCGGCCCTCACCCAGGCCGGTGACATCAACCTGGCCGGATGCGAAGTGCCGGCAGGTTTGACGGCTACACAGGCGGAGGCCGTCAGCTGCGCACCTGCGCTGGCGGAGCCTCAGATCGCAGCAGAGCCCTCAGTAGCTGCGTCGGATGAGAGCATCATCAATGAAGCACTGGCTCGGCAGGCTTTCATCTTCGATCAGGCGGATGAGAACGTAGAAGCGAGGAAGTTCGCTGAAGGTGACCTCAATGGCGACGGTGTCAGCGATAAGGCCGTGTTGTTTGTACTGGAGGCGACCAATGGCGGTAACGCCTACGCCACGCACCTGGGTGTTTTTGTAAGGGAAGGTGGTGCATTGATGTATGCCGACTCGCTGCCGGTGTCTGGGTACGGCGAAGGTATTCAGGGGCTCATCGTCCAGGAAGGAGTGGTTGCGATGAAGGTCCTGGTACAGGGACCTGACGATGCCACCTGCTGTCCTTCAGTGGAGAAGAATGTGAGCTACGTTCTTCAAAGAGGGAAGTTGATTGAGGCTAAGCCTGTCAGTGCAGCCTACTGATTCAACTGATGCTCGGAGCGTGATGAGTAGTTTCTTACTCCTAGGTGCATAAGGTATGAGAGAAGCCGGCCACTAGTACTTACACAACCCTCAGCCAACGACATGCACTAGATGCAATAGAAGGGAGGGGGGAATGAGTAAGCGCATATAACGTTTCTCAGTGGTAGGTGATGATTCGCCACCAAGGGAGACTAACTCGGGGTCGAGGATATATGTCCTCGGCCCTTTCTTTTTGCCAACAATAGGAGGGGAGATGGCGACCTACTTTGCAAAGTTCAGTACTGGAAAGAAAGGAACGGCTACGGAGCATTCGCGGTACGATGCGCGACAAGGAAAGTGGCAGAGCCGGAACGATCTGGTATCTGTGGATTACGACAACATGCCAGATTGGGCCGAGAACGAACCAATCCGACTGTGGAAGGCGGCGGACAGTTACGAGCGCGAGAACGGCGCCGCGTACATCGAGGCGATCATTGCACTGCCCCAGGAGCTGACCAACGAGCAAAACAGACGGTTGGCAAGAGAGTTGGCGGAGATCATTGCGCCAGGGCTACCTCGACAACTTGCGATCCATGACCCGCTGTCAACGTTGGCAGGGGTGCGAAATCCCCATATGCACCTGATGTTCTCGGCTCGAAAGCCTGATGGTGTTCCGCGTCCACCGGAGCAGTTCTTCCGCCGGTACAACAGTAAGAACCCGGAACGGGGAGGGTGTCGTAAGGAGCGCGGCGGTCGAACACCACAGGAAATGGGAGATGATCTTCGTCTGCTCAGAGGACGGATCGCAGACGCCCAGAATCAGGCGCTAGCGGCAGCCGGGCAGGCTGCACGAGTTGATCATCGGAGCAACTACGACAGGGGCGTCGATAAGCCACCAGAGCGTCATTTGGGACCGGCCGCAATCCGTCGGATGACCGATGGTCAGAAGGGGAGGTACATCGGACAGCGAACAGGGATGCGCCCTGTCGCCGGCCGAATGCCACTTTTTGATGGTGGGGGCGATAAAAGCTGCTAATCCTGCTAAAGGTTTAGCAGGATTAGCGGGGTGTGGGAGGATCGCCCCAACTAGGGGCGATGGCAGGTGTGGTCGGTAGTCCGGAACTCGATGGTTGCTGCCGTGCCGCCACGGCCGTGCGTCCCGTGATGGATCGTCAGATAGCCTTTCGCGTCGAGGATCCCGAGAAGCTCATGCAGATGCTTTCCTCGGAACTTGAGCGGGCAATATTTCATGAGGTTGCTGATCACCTTCAAGTCCACATAGCGTTTGACCCTTTGGCCTCGGGGGCTACGCACGTTACTGTTCAGCCAGTCATACAATTTCAGAGCATCCAGTTCCTTCTGGTCCTTCGGAACAACGTGCTCCAGGTAGTCCTTGGACGCTTCGTGGCAAATTGCGATCGCACTCAGCGTTGCAGCCATTCCGATTTCGCCCTGGTAACCCTCGAAGGCATGCAGAACCCCCGCGACGCGGGCAACGTTATCTGCAAGTTTCGAGGCGTGATCACCTGCATTCTCGTAGCGCCCGCCAGCTTTAATGTTCGTCTCCACTTCATTGAAGTACAGGGTCCATGCCTGAGCAGCTTCATTTGAGAACTTCAACGTACTGCGCTTGAAGCCGTCGTTCAGAACGGCGGCCTCAACCTGAACAAGGAATTCCGCAGCCCTCGCGTTGAAAGCATCGATAGCTGGCGTGCGGTCCTCGGTGATGTCAATGATTCGCTCACCCTGGGTGCTTCGGTCGTGACTGAAGATGAAGCGGGCAAACAGTCCGGACTCCATCGCCTCTGCTCCCTTGCCGCGCATGATTCGGGCCAGCGCTTCGGTCTGTATCATCAACGAAGCACTCAGGCGTGCATCGTCGATGGTGTAGCTCGGTCCGGATACGCGATCTACTGCAACGTCCTCACAGCTCCAGAACTTGTTGAAGTCCGCATCATTGGCGATCAGCAGGTTGTTGAGCAGCTTCTTGCTGTCACTGCTCAGGATCATGGCGCTACGGAACTGATCCAAACCATTCTTCAGCGCTTGCATGCTGGTATCGTCAAAGATCAGTTTGATCTTTGGCGGCTTCACTGGTGCTGCAAGCGAGTGCGTAACTAGTCTCTCCTCGATCGTGGTCGTGTCATCGCCGAGTTCCTCGGCCTTCTCCAACAGTTTCAGAAGTGCGCGATTCTTTGCCATCCAAACACTCGACTTGGCTGAGTGAAGCGCATAAGCAGCGTCGTGCGCACCCTTCCTGGACTTTTCGAAGGTGCGGATGGAGCGAGTGAAGCAGTTGTCAACAGTCGTCTTACGCTCACCGGATTTACCTTCCTGAAGAACGTAAAGATTCGTTCCGACCACACCGCCGGCAGGCTTCTCAACATCAATCAGCATCTGAACTGCGCCAGCGCAAACTGCGAGCGCACTGTAGATGGCCATCTTGGGCGGGGTCATGAGGAGTCGAGTGGCCTCCTCTGTTGCCGACTGAAAGATCGGCAGTGGCAGTTCACGTAGGTTCGGCAGCTTGTGGAACGGGAAATCGATCGTGGTGCTCATTTTCTATTGATCCAGAAGGTGGCGCCCGGCTCTAAGCCGGGGCCGAGGAGGTTGAGTAGACGCAGTTAGCTGTTGGTGACAGAAGGGGCAGCGTCTGCGGTGGTAGCTTCTTCCTTGATCCACCGAGACGACGCGCCGCACAGCGAGCACGCGATCACTTCGCCGTTCTCATTGCGCCGCGCGCGCTCCGCTTCCAGCATCTTGCGGAACTGAGGGGCATGCACCTTATGTCCGTACGCCGCGTTGAACTTCTCCAGCATCAGCTTCTGGGGGATGCTGGCGATAAGGTGCTGCTCGATCACCGGGTAGGCCTCAGCGAAGTCGATGACCTTCTGGTTCTTGCTGTTCTTGATCTCCTCCTCGAGGAAGAGCTTCAGCTTTTCCAGGGAGGACTTGTTGCCCAACAGCGCATTGTTAATAGATGTACTCACGCGCGGACCTCGTTCGCAGCGTTGCGAGTGATGGAAGCGCGCATGGAAAGGTAGGCCTGGATCTCCGAGTGCCACCAAACCGACGGCGAGCGGACGCTGCTGCCCAGCTTGAACGGCTTCGGAGCGGTCGGGTCGTAGTTGGGGGAATTGCTATTCAGGCGTTCGTACCAAGTGCTCTTGCCAATGCCCAGCAAGTGCAGGACCTCGGGCAATCGAATAGCACGATTGTTCTCATTCAAGCCGAGCGGCGAAGTGTGCAGGAGCGCCTTGAGGCGCTCGAGGAGTTCCTGAGGGTTTTCGTCGGGCGGCAATGCGGTCGCGCGGCGCGCTTCACGGAAAGTCGCGGGCGAAACGTTGGACGGAGAAGTGGACTTGAGCTGCATTTCAGAATTTCCTCTGTGTTAGTCCGGGAAGCGATGTGCTTCCCGGTATGAGAAAGTCTGATGCGGGCCGAGTTGAAAACTTGCCGGGTCAACCCTTGACGGGGTTGACATTTGCGTGAAAGTGGTTATTGAAGTCGCCCTTGGGCTTCATGAGAGATAAGGTGCCGCGTGCTGGAATGGATTCGGCCCAAAGTGTTGGCCTCATTCTGGACGCGAGATTCTCAGCTGAGGTGCCTGCGACGGTTCCCCCTAGTGAAGGCGGGGGGGGGGGCGCCGCTCTGTTCCTAACGGAGTCGTGAAGTGCATTGGGCTTAGGTGGCCCTGATCACTTATCGGTATCGTGAGAAAAGTGAAGCACGCGTTCAAATTCGGTGGATCCAGTGAGCACGATTCTTGTATGGAACTCTTTGGTAGAGATCTCGATGTTTTCTTGAGTACTTCGTGGAGCTGAGGGCGGAGATGAGGCTGTCTTGGATGTCTTGCGTCGGAAGGCAGCGAAGGCCTCTGCCATCTGTGGATAAGGCCCATTCGGGCGTGCCCAGTCGTCGAGCGTATTCCTCAGGCGGTCCATTGCGTTGTTGTCTTTGTTGTGCTTGTTGCCCTCTGGGACATAGTGATCAAGCTTCTCAAACGCAGCAAGGAGTGCGAGGTCACCGTCTTTGTTCTTGTGGGTGCATATGAAGTCGATAACCGCATCCTTGGCTTTCTCGATGCTGGTGATCTTTGGGTTGCCCTGCAGTCTTTTTAGAACCTCGAGTACATAGACTCGACGGTCCTCCGAGTCTTCTGCTTTGTCCTTTGCGGAGTAGTACGCAAAGGTCTTCTTTGCACTCAGGCGCGAGTTCAGGCCGAGGTTGTAGTAGGCCATCGTGATGACATGCCACAGTCGGTCACTGGGATCTTCTTCTTCACAAAGCCTCCGTGCTTCTTGGATGTAGATGGCCGCGATAAGCATTCCCTTATATGGGTACGGGTCCAGGCTGTTCCAGGATTTAGGAGACAATGCTCCAATCACGACTTGGAAGCGCAACCATTCAAGCTTGGAGCCCATCCCCGGCAATTCATCCTGCTCCAACAGTGAGGCGGCGAACTCCCAAAGATCGCTCGTATCGTCCAGTGGATTCGCAAACATCTGCTCGTGCCATAGAAGAATGGCATGAGACACCATCCTCCCTGGTAGAACTTCTCGCTCGCCATCGTATTCGTAGAAGAAGTGGGTGCTTGGGAAGTCCGGGTCGTAAACACTACCCAGGTCTTCCGCAGACAGTTTCTTCTCCCGCTTCTTTGTCTTTGTTACGTTCATTCTGTTCTCGGTGTGAGTCATCAAAGAGCTAGATGAGTGCGCAGTTCATAGTTGGCACCTGTAACGGTAACCGGAAGCTGCGGCCATCAGCCAGCTGATCGTGCATGAAGTCCATCGACCAGAACTGGTTGATCGTCTCCGGCACCTTCAAAGGCTCCGGTCGCTCGCGCACCAGCCGCTTCTTCGGGTTGATCCGTAGGTTCAACTCCAGCTCCCGATAGATGCGATACACCCGCTTGTGGTTCCAGCCAAAGCCCTTCACGTTGCGCAGGTGCAGGAAGCACAGGCCAAATCCCCAATCGCGATAGGCCGTGGTCAGCCGGACAAGCCAATCAGCTATCCGCTCGTTTTCTTCGCTCGCTTTGGCTTGATAGCGGTAGCAGGTCTGGCTGACTTCGAACGCCTGGCAGGCGTGCGGCATGCTCAGCGCCCTGTTCGCCACTGCCCACTTGGCCATCTCCCGGCGTTGAGATGGCCTCACCATTTTTTTGCCATCGCCTCGCGGAGTACTTCGGCGGTCATCTGCGATTCGGCATACATCTTCTTCAGGCGCCGGTTCCCCTCCTGCAGCTCTTTGAGCTGGGACATCAGTGATGCGTCCATGCTGCCAAACTTGCTGCGCCACTTGTAAAAAGTCGCCGAACTGATTCCGTGCTCGCGACACAGTTCCGGCACGGGCGTGCCCGTCTCGGCCTGCTTGAGTACCGCGATGATCTTGCTGTCGGTGAAACGGGATGTCCTCATGGAACCTCCTCGGAAAAGGGTACGAGAAAATTCCACTTTTGGCGTCAGCTAATCTGCGGGGGGATTGCCATGATGCGCCCTCACCCGATAATAATCGAAAGGCAGACTTGAGCCGATATCCCATCCAGTTTGAAGGGTGACTCCTTAGGGGAAAAATAATATTTACACAAGAACTCCCGCCCGCGCTCCCCTATGGGCGAAAGTTGTCGAACAGGTTTTCGACGGACGATGGCGTGCACTGAACTGTTGCGGCGTGACGGCCATTGATCTCGACTTCGACGCCCGCCTCCCGGGCCCCACTCTCGCCGATCTGGTCGAAGATGCTGTAGACCGTATTTCCTGTAGGAATTCTAACCGTGTTCATCGAGGAAGTTCGTGCCACTGACACCATGCTGTGGGGGACAGAGAGGTTCATCTCGGACTTCTCCGTACGTCGCGCGAAGATGTAACGCAGTGCCGAGCCGGAATCGCACAGCGTTACCTCCTTCTGGTTTGTGGTGGTGCAGCTGAAGATCCGTCGCTCAGCATTTGTGCATGTCGTCGCGTCAGTTGATAGCGACGAGTGCACAGGCTCCGCAGGTGACTGAATGGAACCTGCATTGGAAGGTGCCATGCACTGGCCAGACTCACATATCCGGTCACCCTTGCAGTCAGCGTCCTTTCCGCATTGTGAGAAAGCGGGTTCTTGCAGGGGAAGCTGAGAATCCTGCTGAGGCGTTGCAGGGGGCTTAGCAAGTGCCGGATCGGGAAGGTCTGCCGGCTGGTCAAGCCCAAATGCGCGCCTCATTATGAAGGTGGCTTCTTTACCGACCCCGCAGCTCTCAAGCGCGTCGACCATTGCCCCATTCCATTCCCGGTCCGGGAGCTTCTCGACTCGAACATAGTCGTCGATCTGGCTGCTGCTGAACTTGCCTTTCAGCTCCTTGTACGTGCACGAGCACAGTTCCTTCGGGATGCCCTGAGCGGTACAACTGGCTACATATCTGCTTCGCGACTTTCCGTCGCATGCCACAAGCAGCATCGAGACGATCATCGCCATGAGGATGATTGTTGCGTTCTTCGTCATGTGGTTCACTTCTTCGATGCCAGGACCAGGCCGAGTACGCCAAGCAGTACAATGCCGCCGAGTATCTTCCCCAGCGACGGGAAGATAATTGCAGGCCAGATGATTGACTTGCCCAGGTTGTATGCAAAGCCCCTGTAAGCGTCGTCGCCCCACCAGTTCCCGTAGAAAGCGAAGATGATTGCAATGATGAAATAAAGTGCGGCCAGTTTCTTCACGGTCATTCCTTGGATTCGAAGCGGTCATTTATTGGCACTAGGCGATCCACTCAAGAAGCGCGCTCTCGATATCGTCATCGATGTCATCCAGAAATCCGGGAATGGCATTCGTGGGCAGATATCTATCTGTTGCCTCGTGCATGAAACTCAAGAACTCGTTGCCGAAAGCGGTCACTGGGTAGAGCTCCATTAGTGCGGGCGAGCGGATGGAATGCTCGAACTCATCAATCAGGCCGGAGGCATCCTTTTCTGATATCAGGAGCTTGTATCGGCCCCATCTGCGCATGAACTCGTTGAAGAATCCCGACTTCCTCAGCTCTTGCTGGATGGTTTCCATCTTGTGGAGACCTCGGATCTCACTGAAACCACTGACCTCGATGATGCATTCGATCAGCAGGGTGGTCGCGGTAGCTGCTGCAATCTCATCCGCATAGTCACGCCCGTCCGGGATATTTGCTCTGATCAAGTGCTCAGCGGCAGCGGTTGAGTAGATAAGGAGCTCAAAGCGAATGGCGTCGCTCATCCAGAGTGAGCGCAGTTCGCGAGGAACACCGCTCTCCGATTCGATCCAGTCTGCAAGCGACAGGGAGATCGGCAGAAGCCGGCTGGCGAGCTGCAGGACCGCTTGCTCCGCTCCTTGAGTAGTCCTGATCCTCCTGTCTATGTTTTGCTCAAAGCTCTTGTAGTAGCCCTTTTCCAGCAGCGTGAGGGCTTGGTGCCCTGTTCCGGCAGAAGCCGGGCGCTTGTGCTTGGTCTCGCGCGGCGCATCGGCGTGGCGCTGCTGACAAAAGGCATTGAAGAAGTCAAAGAACTGATGGACTTCATCTGAGTCCGGCACGTTCAGTTTGCCAAATTCCTGCCCGTTGACCGTGATCTTGCTCTTATAAGCCTCGATGCTGCCGATTTTTTCCACCTGGACCGAGCAGGGGGATTCGAAGATCGCCTTGAACCTGAGCTCTTGCTCCGTGATAAGCACGCCCTCTTTAGCACTGCCGAAGACGGTGTCGTCGATCAGCGCGATGACATTACGGGGGCTCAGCCCACGGCCATAGCTTTCCAGGGCGCCACCCAACTTTTTCTGCGGGATGTTGGGAGCGACATGTATCTTCTGGAAGAACTCATTGTCCGGTACATACCGTTGAAGAAAATCCAGCAACGGGCTGCGCTCTTCCGGCTCAGGAATGGGCGGTGGTGAAGCTGCCGGCCTGGCAGATTGCTTCCCACGCTGTTGATCAAACCGGGCTCGCTCACTCCTATCCTTCAGGATGGCGTATGCCGCGTTCAGTTCCTTCATTTTTTCCGTGGCCCAGGCGAGGGTTTCGGAATCGGAACTGGCGTAACGATCCGGGTGATACTGGCTCCGCCGCCCCTTGTACGCGAGGTCGATTTCATCGATTGACGCACTGGGACGGATTCCCAGTACTTCGTAATAATCCTTTTCCAACATGCATCCCCCTGATGCTTCCTTTCTAGCTTTTGACTCTTCGTCAAAAGTGTTTGAGAGAATAGCATCGATGATGAATGGCGGGAATTCGGTTTTTTTGAGGAGGTTCCCCGGCTCCGCTAACACGGACACTTCAGTTAAGCCCCATGGTGGGGCCTACGCCAGCCTCACCAGCGCAACGTCCACCTGTGAACTTTCAGGGCTTAATCGGAGTGCGCCAACGTTCAAGCTTTCCTTGCCCCGTGTGGGGCTAACAAGGAGACGAATATGGCAAAGGGTAATGGTGGATCGGCTGGGAAGGCCGGTGGTGGCTCGAAGGGCGGCTCGACTGCCGGCGGCGCTCGAGGCCCCGCTGGGTGGCCGTCGACCAAGCCTGGGATGCCGTCTGGCGGCAACCGCAGCAACGCCCCTGCGAAGCGCTGACTACGGATCAATCAGCCAAGCTGGGGGCGGTGGGCCTGTCGACGGGGCCGGGGGTGGGTAGCGGTGTCTATGCCGCTCCCACCATCCCAGATAGGCCTCCCGCCAACCCGTGCGGTCCATGTGGCCCGCGGTGGTTGGGTGGTCTGGCAGGAGTAGGCTCAACAAGAGTGCGGCCACCAGGTAGGTTTCAAGCAGGTCCGCTTGGTCATCGAGATCAGACGCCTTCGCCTTGGGGGTCCAGAGTTGGGTGTGGACCAGTGTTCTGAATGACTTTCGAGTTAGCTGGGCCTTGCCACTTCTCAAGCCGCGAACGAACCGATCGCCCTCGCCAAGCCGTGTCCCTGATAGATCTGCCTGGGTGCCCATGTCCGCGATAGGGAGCGGGCGCTCAGGCCAGCGGCCCTCGCGCAAGTAGTAGCCGACGGCGCCAATGAAATCTACGAGGCGCGCGGTAGGGTCAGCCGGGGTATGGCGACGCCGATGAGTTGGTCTAGGCGGTGCCAACAGCACTGCAAATCTGGGGAGGCCCGCCAAGGCGTCTGGCACCCCGGTCCGTCCAATCCAATGCCCGATTTCGTGGTCCACTGCAGCCAGGAATGACAGCGCCATGTTGGCGCGCCGGTTCAGGGCCAGATTGAAGGCGGCCCGCTCAGGTGCGGTCAGCTCCAGCGTGGGACCTCGGATACCCGCCACCGCCAACGTTGCGCAGTAGGCAGGCCCAAGCTCTGACTGCGGGCCTATCTCGTCGAAAAAGCCGGACACGTCTGCGTCCGACAACTGGCATAGCCGTTTGTCTGACGCATCGAACATGGCGACCAGTTCTCGGGTTGGTGGTGACGTATGCTCGTTGAGCAAACCTAGCCCGTAGAGCATGATGGCCGAGTGTCCCTGGGGGATTTCCTCTTTGAATCCTCGAAATTCGGCATCTGGGACGCCGCGTTTCTGGAGCATGCGCAGCAGTAGCGAGTCCGAATGTGCTTCGACTTGCTCGCGCTTGGCCATGAAGGCTGCGTAGCCACGTCCTCGACGATAGTTCATGTGGTTCAGGCCCGTGGCGTACTCGAAGAACGCAGCGGGGGCCATGCCCACAAGCTTGTGAGCAACCTCGATATGGAGAGCGAAGAGCATTGCCTATCTCATGCTACCAGTGGAAGGGCGAAATCAGCCCATGCTTGCATCATGGGGCGTCGCTGCTCCAGCGGATGAGTGCGGTGATAGGCGGATTCGACTCTCTTGGGGGGACTTCGCGTCATATTCTCCTCAACGTACCCACTCCGGACAAATGAACGCAAACAAATACGAAGACGTCCTCGAAAAACCCTTATCCACTCGGATCAAGGCTCGCAGTACGAAGTTATGCATGACGGCGTTTCTGCAAAGACAGCCACCTTGAGCCAAGCATGAGCAGACATGCCAACTGCTGGGACAAAGCCGCCGCTGAGTCATTCTTCAGCAGTTTGAAGAAGGAACGGATCAAGAAGCGTATCTATGCGAATCGTGACCTGGCGACCTCGGACATATCCGACTACATCGATGGGTTTTACAATCCAACACGCCGCCACCGCCATCTAGGCGGGGTCAGTCCTGAAGAGTTCGAGGCAGCGCATCGCCACCCTCGGTCAGGTGTCCACTGGATCCTGGGAACTCCAATTCCCTCTGTTTGTGTTGCCATTACTTGACCACTTCCATCAGTTTTCCAAGGCTGTCCACGACGCCGTACTTGATGTTATCCGGTGAAAATCGCTTGTTCATTTTATCGAAGAACTTGTGGGCGCACGTGATCTTGGTCTTCTCGATCTCCCGCAGCTCCATTGAGGACATGGCTCCCTTGGTCTCGGCGACGAAGTAGATGTGCTTGACATGGCCCTCCTTGAAGCTGATCGCCCAGTCGGGGTCGTAGTTTCCGACCGGGGTAGGAATAAAGAATCCCTTCGGCAGCTTGGCATAGACCACTACGTCGGTGCTGCTATCCAGCTCCGTGACGAACTGACGCTCGAAATTGGAGTCCGTCAGGACGTAGTCGTAGATGTGATGCTGGAGATCCGTGCCCGAAAAAAGCTGGCCTCCCTACTGGGAAAGGACGAGAGCCGACGGCACCATGCTGGAAGTGTGGAGCGCACGAAGATCTGGTTAACGAACGCATCCTCTGTTGCGTAGAACCTTTCTAGCAGCCCCATTGGAGTGAGGAAGGGGGGGGGGGGGGGGGGGCATAGGGGGGGGGGGGGGGGCGGGGGGTGTGGGCGGGGGTGGGGGGCGGGGGGCACCCAGGGCCATAGCGAAACGGCCGTGC
>NZ_JBRREA010000048.1:0-32430 GCF_056759975.1 Stenotrophomonas sp. STEN031 | reverse complement strand
GCCATGCTCGGCAGGGGCTTCACCGGTAATGCCCCTGCCGAGCATGGCTCGGCACTACCGTCAGCCTGGCTTTGCAGGAGCGGCGTAAGCCACGAAGCCGATGCCCTGGCCGATGCATCGCCGGTAATGCCCCTGCCGAGCATGGCTCGGCACTACCGTCAGCCTGGCTTTTGTAGGAGCGGCGTAAGCCACGAAGCCGATGGCCTGTCCGATGCATCGCCGGTAATGCCCCTGCCGAGCATGGCTCGGCACTACAGGTGATCACCATGTAGGAGCGGCGTAAGCCGCGAAGCCGGGTTCCCTGACGGGCCGGCCATCTCTGCACTCTGATGGTGCGCCAGCTTCGCGGCTGACGCCGCTCCTGCAAAATGGCGCCGTTCCGGTATGGCTGCACCGCATCGAACGATTGCACCGACCGGCCTGTTTTCGGCATGCTCAGTCCATGACATCCCCTTCACGCTCGATCCACGTCGTGGCCGCCGTCATCACCGACGCGCGCGGTCGCATCCTGCTCAACCGCCGCACCGGCGACAGCGACATGGCTGGCCTATGGGAGTTTCCCGGTGGCAAGCGCGAACCCGGTGAGACCTCGGAACAGGCCCTGATCCGCGAATTGCGCGAGGAACTGGGGATCGAGGCCGAGGTAGGCGAATGGGTAATGGACGTTCCACAGATCTACCCGGACAAGCGCCTGCGCCTGGAAGTGCGCCGCGTGCAGCATTGGAAAGGCACCGCGCGTGGCCGTGAAGGCCAGGCCATCACCTGGGTGGCGCCGGACAAACTCTCGCGCTACTCGATGCCGCCGGCCGATCTGCCGGTGGTGGCGGCGCTGCGCCAGCCGGGCCAGTACCTGATCACCCCGGAGCCCACCGACGGCGACGAGGCCTGGTTGGCGTCGATCGAGGTCGCCATCGCCAGTGGCATCCGGCGCGTGCAGCTGCGTACGCCGATGGCAGCACAGCGTCAGGCATTGGCCAAGGCCGTGGTCGAGCGCTTTGGCAAGCAGGTCGAGGTGCTGGTCAATCGCGACATCGCCCTGGCCAGTGAACTGGGTGTTGGTGTGCATCTGGGCAGCGAGCAGGTGCTGCAGCTGCAGGCGCGGCCCTTGCCGGAGTCGTTGCTGGTGGCGGCATCCTGCCACGACCTGGCTCAACTGCAGGCAGCACAGCGGTTGGGTTGTGACTTCGCGGTGCTTGGGCCGGTGCAGCCCACGGCCAGCCATCCAGGCGTTGCAGGCCTGGGCTGGGATGCATTCGTGGAGCTGCGCGAGCAGGTCTCACTGCCGATCTATGCGATTGGCGGCATGGGCGCTGGCGATGTCGAAACCGCGCGCCGGCATGGAGCACTTGGCGTTGCCGCGATTCGCGCGCTATGGCCGTCGTGCTGAGCAGATGACGGCAGCGGGCAAGCCGCTTACAGCGTGATCCAGAAACAATTGTATTGGCGGCGCAGATGCAGGATGGTCCGGGTCGGCGTGGCGCTGCGCGGCAAGGTCTGCTCCAGACGCAGGGCAATCGGTCGACGCGGGCCGGTGCGGACATTGGTGATCACGTGCACCTCCGGATCGGCGCCGCTGCTGGCGGCCTGCGCAGGATCCACCGGCGTGCCGTCGGTATAGGTGAACGGTTCGGTGGGCGCGGGAACATAGGCTGGTTCCTCGGGGAATACCGGCGCGATGTCGATCAGCGGCCGCTGCACGATCTCATCCAGCCTGTCCATGACCCGGGTCGCGGCTGCGTTTGAGAGGCCGTTCCACAGATAAATGCCTGACAGGCGATTGGGGTCGCGTGCATCGGCGGCGGACTGGATCTGTGCGACCAGCTCGCTGAGCCGGCGCGCACAGCTGTCGCGGTACAGGCCACTGCTGCCCAGCGCCCGCGTATTGGGCAACAAGCGGGCGCGTGCCCCCATGGCGTCGCAGGGCTTGTCACCGTAAACGGTCTGTCCCTGTGCGTTGGTACAGCGGTTGATCTGCTGTGCAGGCGCATCAAACGCCGCCAGGGCAGGGCAGGTCAGCAACAGGAGTAACAGCAGGCGCATCGGCCAAGGGTAGCCGTTGCCCGGGCGCGCAGGAAGTGATGGATGCTCAGCCGCGACTGAGCCGCTCCAGCACCGCATTGGTCGGCTTGGCCAGGTTGAGCGTGTAGAAATGCAGCGAGGGTGCACCGCCTGCGATCAGACGTTCGCACAGGCCGGCAACCACGTCGGCGCCGAAGCTGCGCACCGATTCGGCATCGTCACCATACGCCTGCATGCGCTTGCTGACCCAGCGCGGGATCTCGGCCCCGCATTGCTCGGAAAAACGACGCAACTGGCTGAAGTTGGAGATCGGCATGACGCCGGGAATGATCGGAACTTCCACGCCGAGCTTCCGCGCTGCGTCGACGAAGTGGAAGTACGCGTCGGCGTTGTAGAAATACTGGGTGATGGCGGCGTCGGCACCGGCATCGATCTTGGCCTTGAAATGGCGCAGGTCGCTCAGCGCGTCGCTGGCTTGCGGGTGGGTCTCCGGATAGGCGCCCACCTCGATGCGGAAGGCATCGCCATGCTCTGCACGAATGAAGGCGATGAGCTCGGAGGCATAACGCAGGTCCCCGGGGAAGCCCATGCCCGAAGGCAGGTCACCGCGCAGGGCGACGATGCGCTTCACCCCGATGGCGCGATACAGCTTCAGCAGCTCGCGGATCTCCTCGCGGGTACCGCCGACGCAGGACAGATGGGGGGCTGCCTGCAGGCCATGGTGCTGGTTGAGGTGGCGCACGGTCTCGGAGGTGTAACTCAGCGTCGAGCCACCCGCACCGAAGGTGCACGATACGTATTCCGGCGCATGGCCTTTGAGCTTGGCGGCGGTACGGTCCAGCTGGGCACGCTGGTCATCGGTCTTGGGTGGGTAGAACTCGAAGCTGAGCGCGGTCATGGGGAGCGGCCGGGGTCTGACGGGATGCGGGCCATTATATCTCTCCATCAAGATGGATATTCAATTGTTTCAGGCGAGACTTGGGCAGCCGCTGGATTTTCAGTGCGTCTGGCTGGCGGGGCGCTGTGGCAGCAGGACGATGCAGGTCACGATGGCCAGCAGCAGCACGCTGGTGCCCACATACCGGCTCAGGGCAAGGCCGCCATGATCCAGGGGCTTGTCGAGGAAGTCGCCGACTACCGCGCCCAGTGGGCGCGTCAGGATGAAAGCTGACCAGAACAGCGCGGTGCGGGAGATACGGGTGCGCAAGTACAGCACCGCAACCAGCGCCAGCAGCCCGGCAAACACCGCGATTCCGCCGGTATAGCCAAGCCCCTGGGTATCCGCGGCCCAGTCGCCCAATGCCGTGCCCAGGGTTTGCGAGAAGGTGATGGTCAGCCAGTAGAACAGCTCGCTGCGCGAGGAGTCGATCCGGCTGACCGAGATACTGCCGGTGCTGCGCTGCCAGACGAACAGCGTGCTCAACAACAAGGCGAGCAGCAGCGTGGTGCCACCGCTATAGCCGATGCCCAGCGAACGGTCGACGTAGTCAGCCAGGGTGGTGCCGACGGTGGTGCTGGCGATGATGGCGAACCAGTACACCCAGGGCCGGAAGCGGGGCGAGCGGATCTGGACGAACACCGCCACCGCGAACACCGTGGCGAACAACAGCGTGCCGACAAGGTAGCCGAAGTCCATCGACATGGTGACGGCATCCCCGCCAACCTCGCCCAGGGTGGTGGCAAGGATCTTGATGATCCAGAAGCCCAGCGTGATGGCGGGGACTTTGCTGAGTGATTCGGTCGGCGACATGGCAGTCATCTACGCGGGAGTGCAGCCACTGTCGGTGGGCGGTTGTCGGAGTTGCGTCGTAGCCATGTGTTCGTTGAGCGTGGAGTTCATTGCGGCGCGCGGCCGTTCGCCGCTAGTGAGGGCTGCGGCGTTGGCCCCCTCCCTTTGCCGCAGGCAAGGGGAGGGTTGGGGAGGGGTGCTTTTGCTGCTAGGTGTTGCTCTTGGCTTTTGACCTCCGGCACTTCGCTTGAGCGCAGAATCAGAAGCACCAAGCCAGAACCGTTTGCAGGTTGAGTTTCCTGCGCAGAGCACCCCTCCCCAACCCTCCCCTGCGCCTTCGGCGCAAGGGAGGGGGCAAGGCATTTGCCGCTTTCGGCATCTCAGTGAACGGAAACTATCCTCCGGTCATGCCGGTTCTGGCAGCAACACCCAACCAGCAAGAACCACGCCCGGCTTAACGTCAGGTTTGCGATCATCGAGCGCCAACGCCATCCCGGCGATGCTGCAACCGGAAAACCACCATGACTGCATCCAGCGCCATCCGCCGCGACGTCGGCCCCATCGCCCTGATGCTCACCGGCCTGGGCTCGATCATTGGCTCAGGGTGGTTGTTCGGCGCCTGGCGCGCCGCCGGCCTGGCCGGGCCCGGTGCGATCTGGGCATGGGTACTGGGTGCGGCCATCATCCTCACCATCGCCCTGACCTACGCAGAGCTGGGCGCGATGTTTCCCGAGTCCGGTGGCATGGTGCGCTACAGCCATTACTCGCACGGTTCGCTGGTCGGCTTCATCGCTGCCTGGGCCAACTGGATCGCCATCGTCTCGGTGATTCCGGTCGAGGCTGAAGCCTCGGTGCAGTACATGGCATCGTGGCCCTGGCAATGGGCGCAGGACATGTATGTGCAACAGCCAGGGGGAATGGGGGAGCTCAGCCATGCCGGCCTGCTGATCGCCGCAGTGCTGGTGGTCGTCTATTTCCTGATCAACTTCTGGAGCGTCAAGCTGTTCGCACACTCCAACAGCGCCATCACCCTGTTCAAGCTGATCGTGCCGACGTTGACCGGTGTGGCCCTGATCGCCAGCGGGTTCCATGCCGAAAACTTCTCGGTTGGGTTGAAGGGGCCGGGTACGCCGACCCTGGACTTCTCCGCCATCCTCACCGCTATTGCTACTGCTGGCATTGTTTTCAGCTTCAATGGCTTCCAGAGCCCGGTGAATCTGGCGGGTGAAGCGCGCAACCCCGGCCGCAGCATTCCGTTCGCGGTAGTTGGCTCGATCCTGCTGGCGGCAGTGATCTATGTACTGCTGCAGGTGGCTTACATCGGCGCGGTACCCAGCCAGATGCTGGCCGAGCACGGTTGGCATGGCATCGACTTCCGTTCACCGTTTGCCCAGTTGGCCTTGATCCTCAACCTGCATTGGCTGGCAATGCTGTTGTACGTGGATGCCTTTGTCAGCCCAAGCGGCACCGGCATGACGTATACCGCCACCACTGCGCGCATGATCTACGGCATGCAGCAGAACGGAACGGCCCCCAGGGTGTTGGGCAACATCCATCCGCGTTGGGGCGTACCGCGCCCGGCGATGTGGTTGAACCTGGTGGTGTCGTTCCTGTTCCTGTTCTTCTTCCGCGGTTGGGGCACGTTGGCGGCGGTGATCTCGGTGGCCACCGTCATTTCGTACATGACCGGTCCGATCAGCGTGATGTCGCTGCGCCGCACCGCACCCAACCTGCATCGCCCGTTGCGGGTGGTCGCGCTGCCGATACTGGCGGGCGTGGCCTTCGTGATGGCTACCGAGCTGTTGTACTGGGCGCGCTGGCCACTGACCGGCGAGATCATCCTGCTGATGGTGGTAGCACTGCCCATCTACGTGTATTACCAGCGCAAGATTGGTTGGCATGATTTCCGCCGCCAGCTGAGAGGCGCGCTATGGCTGATCTGCTACCTGCCGCTGCTGGCGCTGGTGTCGTGGGCAGGCAGTACGGCGTTTGGCGGTGCCGGTTACCTCGGTTACGGCTGGGATCTGCTGCTGGTGGCGGTGATCGGCGTCGTGTTCTATCTATGGGGCGTCAACTCCGGCTGGCGCACCCCTTCGATGGATGTCGCCGAGCACGAGGCGCAAGCGCACGCCTGAGCCAGGCAGCGAATGCCCGCTGCTTGCGCAGGTGTCGGGAGGCGATGGTTCCGGTCTACGTGCTGATCGCCGACAATGTCGCCATCCTCTGTTGGAAGCGATGATGTCCATCTACTTGACGCCGTTTGCACGTACCCGTTTGTTCCCGCGCACGCCACGCGCCAACACCATCCAGGACTGCAGCGCTGAGGAATTCGAGCAGTACTTGAATGCGCATGCTGCCGACAAGGTGCTCGATGGCTATGCGCCGTTCTGCAAGCTGCATGTCTACAGGAACTGGACCAGCACCCGCTGCCTGACCGTACCGGTCACCGAGCAGAATCGGCACCTGCTGCGTTCCGGCTACGAGGCGCGCAGCCGCGAGGAGCTGCCGGTGCTGGTGCGTTGGTTCGAGGGTGTGGAACCGGCGGTGGCCGAATATCTGGTGGTCATCCTCTATAGCCGGGAGCAGTTGCAGAAAGAGGGTTCGCCGATCGAGGCCGATTGGGGCGTAGTGGGCTGTCTGTATACCGCCACTGCCGAAGAGATCCCGATGGCGCCGATCACCATGATGCGCAATGCATTGGGTGTTGAAGAAGGCGGGTCTGGTGTGCCGATTGACCGTGCGGCCTACGCGCGTGCGGTGGAGTTCTGGGGCGCCAATGCAAACTGGCGCTGATTCGGTGCCGCTCAGCACAAAGCTGGTCGGCATGTTCGTAATCAGTCGCTGGCATCTGGTGCTGGCGTTGCTGGTGTTCGCTGTCGAGGTGATCATCGCCACGGGCCTGCCGCATGTGTCGTGGATTCGTGCCTATCTCGGCGACGTGCTGGTGGTGGTTTTGCTCTATGCGATGATCCGCAGCGTACTGCGCATTCACGATTATCTGGTTCTTTTGATGGTGTTCGTGTTCGCTTGCGGCATCGAGTTCGCCCAGTATTTCCATGTCGCCGAACGTCTTGGCTATGTTCGCGGCGATATGATGTACACGATCATCGGCAACACATTTTCGTGGGGCGACATCATCTGCTACGCAGCAGGCTGCGCAATAACAGGCCTCATCGTGCTGCTATCAAACGTATTTCGCCGCATTCATCGTTGAAGAACAGTGGGCTTCGTGTTTGCATGACATCACTGTAGACGCGTCTTTAACAAGCCTTAACGCCTGTTCGCGTAAAATACGCCGGCTAAGCATCTTTCAGCGATTACGCACAGGCGCCCTGTCTGTTGATGCTCGGACAGCCGGCACTACGCCTTACCGGGATGATCCCGGTTTTTTCTGTCCCTGACCGTTCCCGTGGCTTTGTCGCGGGGCATTCCTTCGTGCGCATCACGGCCTGCGCGAACTCATGCAAGCCAAGGCCAAGCGTGCAATCAACTCAGTAACGGGAGGACTGGTCCTGTCATGTCTACAGGTGAATCCACTATCCGCAATGAGCCGCTTCAAATCGAGGACATCACCGTCATCGATAAGGCAAAAGTAAAGAAAGCAGTCACTGCCGCCGCGTTGGGTAACGCGATGGAGTGGTTCGATTTTGGTGTGTACGGTTTTGTCGCCTATGCCTTGGGCAAGGTGTTCTTTCCCGAGGCCTCGCCCAGCGTGCAGACCATCGCTGCGTTGGCGACATTCTCGGTGCCGTTCCTGGTGCGTCCGCTGGGCGGCGTGTTCTTTGGGGTCATGGGGGACAAATTCGGCCGGCAGAAGGTGCTGTCGGCAACCATCATCCTGATGGCGGTCAGTACCTTCTGCATCGGTCTGATTCCTTCGTACGAGAGCATCGGCATACTCGCGCCCATCCTGTTGCTGCTGTGCAAGTTGGCGCAGGGCTTCTCCGTTGGTGGTGAGTACACCGGTGCCGCGGTGTTCGTGGCCGAGTTTGCGCCGGACAGGCGCCGCGGTTTTCTGAGCAGCTGGTTGGACTTCGGTTCGATCATTGGGTTTGTCTCCGGTGCCGGCGTGGTGGTGCTGCTCAGCAGCATCGTGGGCGAAGCGCGGTTCCTGGAGTGGGGCTGGCGGATTCCGTTCTTCCTCGCCGCACCGCTGGGCTTGATCGGCCTGTACCTGCGCCACGCGGCGGAAGAAACCCCGGCCTTCACCGAGCAGCTGGAGCGCATGGAGAAGGAGGACCAGGATGCCGTCGGCAGCGCGCCACGGATATCCTTCAAGGAAATCGTCAGCAAGTACTGGCGTTCGCTGCTGATCTGCGTCGGCATCGTGCTGGTCACCAACGTGACCTACTACATGTTGCTGACCTACATGCCCACCTACCTGTCGCACAACCTGCACTACTCCGAGGACCACGGCGTGCTGATCATCATCGTGGTGATGGTGGGCATGTTGTTCGTGCAGCCGTTCGTCGGCATGGCCAGTGACCGTATCGGGCGCCGGCCATTCATCGCTGCAGGCAGCATTGGTCTGCTGGTCGCCGCGATCCCGGCGTTTCATCTCATTACCAGCGGCAACACCGGTTGGATCTTCGTTGGCCTGTTGTTGTTGGCCGTGTTGCTGAACTGCCTGATCGGGGTGATGGCTTCCACTTTGCCGGCGATGTTCCCCACCCGCGTGCGTTACAGCGCGTTGGCCAGCGCGTTCAACATCTCGGTGATCATCGCCGGCGTGACCCCGACACTTGCGGCCTGGTTGGTGGAGACCACCGGTGATCTGATGATGCCGGCGTACTACCTGATGGTGGTTGCGGTGATTGGCCTGATCACCGCCTACTTCATGCACGAGACGGCCAGCAAGCCGATGCGCGGCGATACACCGAATGCATCAAGCCGTCGCGAGGCGCGCGAGCTGCTGCAGGAGCAGTACGATCATATCGAAGCAAGCGTTGATGACCTGGACGTAGAGATCAACGACATGCAGGACAAGCTTGCCGACCTGGAGCGCCGCAAGCAGGCGTTGATCGACCGTCATCCGGATCTGGTCTGATCAGCCTCCTCCCTTGCACCGAAGGTGCAGGGGATGGCTTTTGACTGTGTAGAGCCGAGCCATGCTCGGCTGGGGCCCTGCCAGGAAAGCTTTTGCCGAGCATGGCTCGGCACTACCGCTTCTCTTCCTCCCTTTCGCGCAGCGAAGGGAAGGGCGGGGATGGCGCGTTCGCAAGAAACGCACTGCCCACGCCTTCACCAATCAGGAACGCAAATCAGACATCGCAGCGAAAGCGCAACGCATCGAGCTGCGGATAACCCGCGATGATGGCGATGGCCTCCTTCCAGTAGGTTTCAAGCGCATCTTCTTCCACCGCTAGAAACACCGGCGCGACATCATTGAAGCGGAACTCTATTCCGCGGTCCGGTAATCGCCGGCGACTTATCGCCGTAGGCGTGCGGCCATTGCGCAGATGCCAGACACGTTCTTCAATCACGTTATTGCACGCATCCGCTCCAAGATCACCAATCCACTGCATGTGGCGGGTCCCTGGCTCGGTGGTAATGCAGGGCAATGCGGGAGGGTGAAGTGCTGGGTACGGCTGAATCCGGATAATGACCAACCGATCAGCGCTCAGTTGTGCTGGCGGCGCTCGATCTGCGCAGATGGGCTGTCCAATGCGCCTGATGGCCTCAGGAACGCGCTCATGTTCGGACATTCGAGACGAATCTGGCTTTTGTACGGATCAGTCGTGAAAAACAGTGCGCCAGCGGGCGTTTCCGCGGCTTTCGGGTTGATCGGTAACCATTGAAATCAAGCTTCTTCCCCCCGCGCACTGGCAGCAGGCGCTGTAGATAGGCCCGGGCACGGGGCGGTGACTGCAACGCAGGCGCCGTGAAAACCCGCGGAGGCAACTTCTGGTAAATTCCGCGAAAGGAATCCGATTGGTGTCTGCAGATTGCAGACAGTCATCACATCTGGAATAGGCATGGATAAGCTGAATAACCTGATGGCGCAGATCGCTGTGCTGGGTAATGCCCAGCGGCAATACCAACTGCAGTGCGATGCGTTTGGCAACAACGTGGTCGAGCGTTGGCGGGGGCGAGATGCCTTGTCTGCACATGCCGCCACCGAGGTGGATGTACTTGCCACCGAACAGGGCGCGGACCTGCAGGCACTGCTCGCCAAGCCGGCGATCTTGCGTATGCGCACCGCCGATGGTGGTGAACAACGCCGCAGCGGTTTGATTGCATCGGCAACGTGCCTGGGCAGCGACGGCGGCCTGGTTCGCTACCGCTTCTCACTGCAGTCCTGGACCTGGTGGTTGCAGCACGCACGGCATAGCCGCGTATTCCAGGACAAGACGGTTCGGCAGATCGTGGACAGCGTGCTCGAGGGCTATCCGGAGCTGGCGCGTTGGCGCTGGGCCGAGGGTTGCGATGAGTTCATTGCCGCGCGCGCGCGCAGCTACTGCGTGCAGTACCGTGAAAGCGATCTGGCCTTCGTGCAGCGGCTGCTTGCCGAAGAGGGCCTGGGCTGGCGCCTATGCCAGGACGAGCAGGCGCCGTGTGGCAACAGCATGGAGATATTCGCTGACAGTTCGGCGCTGCCGCAGGATGCCGCAAGTGCCTCGGTCGGCGTGCGCTTCCATCGCAGTGACGCCACGGAATCCAGCGATAGCATCCAGACGCTGGGCCGGCAGCGTGCACTGGGCAGCAACCGCATCAGCTTGCTGAGTGACGATTACCGTTCCGTACGTGGCATCAGCGCGCAGCTGCCGGTGGATGGCGGTGGCGAGCAATCGCAGCGCGAGAGCTACGATGTGGTGGGTGCTTATGCATTCAGCAACGCGGCTGCGGCGGGGTGGTATGCGCGGCTGCAAGCGCAGGCGCATGAGGTGCACGCGTGTACCTGGCTTGGCCAAGCTACGGTGCGTGGTTTCCAATCCGGCACCTGGATACAGGTGCAGCAGGCGCCGTTTTCATCCGCGCCGGAATTGCTGCTGACCGAGTTGGATCACGCCGGCATCAATAACCTGCCCACCGATATTCGGCAGGCGCTGGATGACGCACTAGGCAAGCCGCCCATCAACACGGCAGATGCAGCCCTGTGGCAGCAGGCCGAGAAGGTGGGTTATGCCAATCGCTTCAAGGCGACCGAGCGCGCGATGCCATGGCGGCCTGCGCTGGAGGATGGCTCCGGCCAGCGGCTCAACCCGCGCCCGACCGCACCGGGCTACCAGACCGCACGCGTCGTCGCTTCGCATGGCGGCAAGGGCCAGGACGTCCATGCAGACCGCATGGGCCGCATCCGCGTCTGTTTCCATTTCCAGAATGGCGAGGCCGATACCACCTGGCTGCGCGTGGCCCAGCGTTACGCAGGCCCGGGTGTGGGCGCACAGTTCCTGCCGCGCATCGGCCAGGAAGTGCTGGTGGGTTTTCTGGATGGGGATATCGACCGGCCGATCGTGCTGGGCGCGCTCTACAACGGCCGCGGTGAAGCAGGTGTTGCACCGACGCCCGCAGGCGCCAGCGGCAACGACGACCGCAGTGCCTATGCACAGGCACGCGATAACGCCGGCAGCGCACAGGGCAATCTGAGCGGCGGGCACGCACCCGCATGGCATGCCGCAGGCGCGGGCGACGACGCCCACCGCAACGCGGGTGCTGTCTGGGGCATCCGCTCGCGCGAATGGGAAGGCGGCCAAGGCAGCAATCACCTCCTGTTCGACGACAGCGATCAACAACTGCGCGTGCAGCTGGCCAGCAGCCAGCAGACCTCGCAGCTGAGCCTCGGTCACCTGCGCCACCAGGCCGACAACTTCCTCGGCAGCCTGCGCGGCACCGGTTTTGAACTGCGCAGCGACGCCTGGGGCGCGGTACGCGCCAGCTCCGGTGCATGGTTCAGTGCCTATACGCATCGCAGCAACAGCCCTGCTGGCGAAGCCGTACAGCCAGCGGCGTTGCTCGGCCAACTGCAAAGCCTGAGCACCCGTTTCAGCCAGGCCGCCCGCACCCACCTGACCAGCACGTTGGTGATGAAGGAAGGCGCGCGTGGCAAGGAGCGTTCAAGCATCGTGCCGGATCAGGCGCCTCTGGCCGCCATGCTGGCCAGCGCCAGGACCACGGTCGCGGGCACGGCATTCGACGCCGCCAGCGGCGAAGCTGCACAGCGCCAGGCCACAGCAGGCAGCGGCCGCGTCCCGCACAGCGGGGACCCCCTGCTGGGCTTTGCCGCACCCGCAGGCATCGTCCACGTCGCAGGGCAGGCCCTGCACTGGTCGGTGGGCGAAGGCTTGCTGCTGGCCAGCGGCGGCGACAGCGACACCGCAGTGATGGGCAACGCCCGCCTGCACGCCGGGCAGGCCATCGGCATGCTGGCCTGTGCGGTAGAGGGCGGCGCGGAAGGCGGAAATGCCTTGAGCGTGGTGGCCGGGACCGGCGAATTGAATGTGCAGGCCCAACACAACGAAGTGCGCCTGCAATCGCGGCAGGCGCTACGCGCAGCCAGCGCGCAGGGCGTGGTGGAGCTTGCAGCAGGCAAGACGATCCACATTGCGACTTCAGGCGGCGCCAGCGTGACCATCGAGGGCGGAAACATCACGTTCAACTGCCCGGGCACGATTACCGTGCATGCGAGCAAGAAGTCGTTTGTGGGGCCTGCCGAGTTGGCCAGGGAACTGCCAACTTTCCCGGTCCCCAGCTTCGCGCCGGAACCGATGGACTTCGATTTCTGGTTGCAGGACATGCCCGGCCCAACCGGAAACCCGCTGGCGGAGACGTCCTGGAGAATCATCAGGAACCGTGGCAAACCTTTCGGCGCTGCCTTGCGTGATGCAAAGCGTGTGCTGCTGGAGGGGGTAACCGACGCTGACGGCCATGTTGTGCTGGATGACGAGCAGCAGCAGCTGTTGGCGCGCGAGTACGCTGGCACACCCAGCCAGCTTTGGTTGCTGTACCCCGGCCACTCGGTGCAGATCGATGTTGCCCGTGACAAGGGTGACTGGGATGAAGATCAACGCTTGCGCATGGAGCTTGGCGCCGCTGGCTTCACCGCGGCGGTACGCACCGACATGGTCGGCATCCGCCAGCAAGGTGAAATGAACTATGCAAGGAATGCCGTTGAGCGGTTCGACCAAGGCGGTACATCGGCAAAGTTGAAAGATTTCATAAAGCGTTGACTAACCGCGCAACAATTGCGCGTTGGCGCAAGGAAGGGACTCATGAATGGTAGAAGGACCGTAACGCAGATTGTTGATGACAGCGGCAAGGCGCAGCGCGCCTATGAGCAACCTGGCTGGTTCTTGACCAATACCGATGACAAGTTGGGGGAGGCCTTTGAAGGCCAGAGTGTTGTGCTCGATCCAGCGCTCCCCGAATGGTCCGAAGTATTCGGGCAGCCACTGCCAGGTCACGATGTTGAGTTCTTTGTCTGTGGTGACAGCTACTTCAAGCGCGTGGCTCGTGAGATCAGCAACGCACAAGAGAGCGTTTTCATCGCTGGCTGGCAGATCAACTACGCCGTACAGATGGGCGACGGCAGTACGTTGCTTTCTTGTCTGGACAAAGCTGTGGAGAACGGCGCCACGGTCTATGTGATGCCATGGTTGGCGCCGCCGGGGCCGATAGACACCGGTTATCTGCACACCATGATGGCGGTGTTCCATCTCAATGGCGGCAAGGGACTGATCAATAGAGTTCCCAGGAAGGGCCGCGCGTACTGCATGCCGGCGCTCGGCCAGAGTGACATGAGCAGCTTGAACGCATTCTTTTCGCATCACCAGAAAATGGTGGTGGTGGACAACAAAAAAGCGTTCGTTGGCGGCATCGACCTGGCCTACGGTAGGCGCGAAACCGGTACGTATAGTTTGCTGGCTGAGGGGCGGACTTTAGGGGAATACTATTCGCCAAATATTCCGCCCATCAAAGAGCCAACGGCGGTGGAGCTGAGTGATTGCGTGCCGCTGATAGAGCTGCTGATCGCTGGCTTGTTGCCGATAGGGCGAGGATTGGCCGTGTTTCCGTTCACGCCGGCGAGGGGCATCTTTGCGCGTACGGTCGACTTCAGTAAAAGCATAAGCGACTGGATGGGCGATAAACGCGATGGCATAAAAGACTTCGTTGATCGCCATAACCCGCTGGAAGGGGAAGGTGCCAAAGCATTGGAGTATGGCGAGGCCAAAGTCGTCGAGGCCCAGCAGTGGCTTTGGAACAAAGTGCCCTCTCCGCAGCGACGTGAAATTCGCAGGCTCTGGGATAAAGGTGGCCAGGAGTTCAGGCAGAGCGTTGACCTGATGTGGGACCTGTTGCTCGGGGTCGATATCTCCCAGCTTCCCTATAAAAAAGAGATCTTCGCTTTGGTCGGGGACGCGGTAAACGCTCTCGTCGGCGTACTGGTTAGCCTCTCCAGCGAGTGGATAGGTGCGTTCGAGCGCTATGACCGCTTGTTTGACGAGCCTGTAAAGCAGCATCCAGGCCAGACCCGCATGGTCGACCCGGAGCGCCAGCCTCGGCAGCCTTGGCATGACGTACATTGCGGTATCGAGGGGCCGGCAGTTCACGATCTCAGCCGGAACTTCACTCAGCGTTGGAATGCAGTCGCGCAAGCGTATCGGGGGACGTACTCCGCCAATCGCCATCAGCCTTTGGTGCGCTATTTCATGCTGCTATTCAATATAGTGACACCCTCGAGGTCGAATGTAGCCAACATCGAGCCGCAACACAGACCAAAGAATATCGTTGCGGGCGCGGCGCCCAACAAAAGCTGTTGGGTTCAGGTATTACGCAGTGCTCCAGAAGAACTATTGCGGGCGGAACATGCGGCAGGCGCCCAACAAGCCAAGGCACCTGTACAGAATAACTGCCTGAAGGCCATGCTGAAGGCGATTCATGGTGCCCAGCAATTCATCTACATCGAAGGCCAGTTTTTTCAGAGCGACAACGCTGGTTTTGTGGATGACTACGAGCCAGATAAACCTCTGTCAGGGCCGGCGGGCGCGATGGTTTCCATCCGCGGCTTGGAAGGCTACGACAAGTATGCGGAGTTGTTGGGCATCAAGGATGTGCCGATCAACACCATCAACCCGGCCACGGTGAAGTGGCAGAACACCGGGAAGGTGCTGCTTGATGATGACTATCAGGCGTTCGAGCGTGCGGTGCGGCGTATCCTCAGTAATCACGAGACCATCACTGCTGTCGATGTGCTGGAGCGCGCGGGCAAGGAGAAGCCGAGTCAGCAGAACCCGCGACCGAAATCGCTGTACCAATCGAAGTTGCTCAACCCGATCAACAAGGCTCTGGCGCGGCGCATCGAGCGTGCAATCAACGAAGGCAATCCGTTCCACGTCTATCTGGTGGTGCCAGTGCACCCGGAAGGCATGCTTGACCAGATAACACTTATGCGTCAGGTGGATCTGACCATGCAGTCACTGGTGCACGGCACCCAGAGCTTGGTCAATTGCGTGCGCCGCGCGTTGGTCGCGCGATATGAACAGGAGCATGGTGGGCTGAGCGAGGAGCAGGCGCTGAAGAAGGCGCAGGAGATGTTGTTGGAAGAACTTCTGGAGCAGAATGCTGGAAAGCGGTGGCCGAATTACGTGACCTTACTGAATCTGCGTAATCATGCGGTCATGGCCAGCGGACGACCGGTAACCGAACAGATCTATGTGCATAGCAAATTGCTGATTGCCGATGACAACGTGGCTGTTCTTGGTAGTGCCAACATCAATGATCGCAGCATGTTGGGAATGCGAGATTCGGAACTGGCGGTCATTGTGGCTGGTGGTCCGCAGGTGACGGTGAAGCTGGATGGGATGCGCTCGTCGAGAGTTTCTTCGCGAGTGCACGAGTTCAGAAAATCCTTGTGGCGTAACATTTTCGGTGAGAGCGGTAAGGGGAGTGTGCGGCCTGCGGGAAAACTGCTCAACGTGGATGTTATTGCGCAACCTGCTGCGATGGACACTATAGAACTTATTCGACGACAAGCCGGTGATAACGCAACAGCGTATGAGGCGGCTTTTGCGTTTGTGCCGAGAGGCGTACCTGCAGGGGTTGTTTCGGAAAATTCGGTCAACGTAATGAATATGAACGCTGCGCTTTGGCCGACATGGCACTATCCTGAGCCCGGAGACGCGCCTGCGGGAGGGCAGTATGGGGGAAATCGTGGCAAGCTGAAGTTTCGTATGCCATTTGATCCACTGTTCTGGCGTGAGGCAAAACGTGCTGATGACGACAAACATCTGATCTGGGAGATTGGTTATGACGCCAAAGCCCGCCCACAAGGCGTGGTCGGTGTCGCGCCAGAGAGGGTGCCGGTGGGTGTGCAGGGCTTTATCTGCGCCTTGCCGTTGGGCTGGTTGGCTAGAGAAAGCAATAACACTGGTTTTGCGCTATCGATCCTGGCTAACCTTGAAAAAGATCAGGTCCAGCATGATGAAGTGCAAATCGCACAACTTGAAACTGTGCGGGCGCCAACTCGAGCTTGAGGCATGAATGCGATGGAAGAACGAATGGAAATGGGGCGGACGCTGCTACTTGTCTCAGCACTCCTGGTAGGCCCGGTTGCCTGCGATGCGTCGACGCCGCCGACGGTGCCTCCCCCTGGGCCCGTGGTTGAGGGGCGTCTGCAGCAGCATATGTCACGTCTACAAACAACGCGTGACTTCAGGCCGAGCTGGACACCTGGTTCTACCCGCGAGTGTTTGGGGCGGCTGGTATTCGAGGTGGATGGCCCGATCGAATGGGCGCTGGATCCGCTGCGCAAGGTGGAGGACAACGAACCCCCCTTGTTCGCGGATGGCGTGCCTGGTGATCGTCGTGAACGCATGGGCTACGGGGAAATGCGGGTGATGGTGTCGCAGCCAGCCACGGAAGAGGTTATGGAGATGCACCGTGATCGCTATCAATTTGCGGATCGTGGCGCGAGCGTTGCCGCGTGGACAAGAGGAGTTGCTGAGGATGAGGCTGAGGTAGAGGAGGCCCGAGCGAGAGGGGCGGATGAAGCGATAATTCGAGGTCGAGAATTGAGAGTGCAGGAGTCCAAAGAAAAGCTGAAGATTGCCCGCAACCGACGCGTCCACAGTTTCGGCTTTCCCGGCGAGCTTGCGACAGAAAGTGGCACCGGTCGATTGGCGGTGCGCGCTTTGTTGGATGGTCATGTCATTTCGTTGGTGGCCTATGTGAACTCGGAAGAGGGCAATCCGCTCCGAGAGGAGGCCATGGCCAAGATACGCCGCGACATCAAGCGCATGCGGCTACGCGCGCCCGGCGAAGTACCGGACGAACCCGGTGTCTGTTTCCCGGGCCTGTTCTTCGCCGACGACGGCACCACGGACTACCACGCGCACGCCTCGTTCCGTTACCTGGACCGGCCCAATGTGGCCTACAGCATCGATACGGGTTACCGGCCGGCACCAGAGGAAGGCGAAGGTATCGCCAAGCAACCCATCTCCAACTGGAGGCAGGTGCTGGCCTATCCAGGTGTGCTGCTGACAATGCCGGCAGATGATGTGCAGCGGCGCGATGTTGTCAAACCGGGCGGAATTCTAGCCGGCGGTTTGAGCTTCGATAAAACCGGTATCGCGATCACCCGCGAAGGGGATACCAAGCGCGATCCCAGTGTGCGCACTTACCAGCTGTATGCAGGCATGCCGGGGATTGAAGGTGTTCAGGCGATGCCCTTCGTTTCGATGACGATGCAGGGTTGGTCGCAACAGACCTATCCGCAGCTGAAGCAGCAGCCGCCGCCGCTGGAGGAAAGCGAAAAGCGTTTCGACGCCATCCTGCACAACCTGCACTTGCGGCATACCACGCCGGAGATGCCTGATTACGAACGCCTATTGGGCAAGCAGATTGTTTCGCCAGAGTAGGCGGGACAGCAGCTCTGCTCTCTCCCTTTCGCGCATCGAAGGGGAGGGGTGCTTTTGAGGCTGTGCACGCCTGCAGCAACCCCCTCCCAACCTCCCCCTGCTGCGCAAGGGGAGGGGCCGAAGCGCAGCTTTGCTCAGGGGTAACAAGGAAGTTGCTGGGACATAGTTCCGACCAAGAAAATCATGAAGAGCGCTAAGCGACGCATGAGCTGGCAATAAGCAGATCGCAGAAGTGTTTTGAGGCGCGCCCGGCGAAATCGAAGAACCGTGACACCAGTCTCTCTACGAGCGATCAGGTGGAGTTCTACACATTTGTGAATAGAACTGGTGTCTTCACGCAAGCATTCGCAAAGGCCGCAATTTGAGCCAATTTCCAAGCTGTCCCCACCAATCCGCCCCCTCCAACCCGTAACGCGGGCTATAGGAAAGTTCTGATAGATTCGGACTGGGGGATCCGATTGCGTCTGCTGAAGGGCGGGCGGGTATGGCATTGGGTTGGCATGGATAAGCTGAATAGCCTGATGGCGCAGGTGGCTGCGCCGAGTGATGCACAGCGGCAGTACCAGTGGCGCTGCCCAGGATTTGACGGGGGCATGGTCGAGCGCTGGTGGGGCCGCGATGGACTGTCTGCGCATGCGCAGACGGATGTGGATGTGCTGTCCACCGATCAAGGTGTCGCGCTGGATACGCTGCTTGGCACCCAGGCGGTGCTGGTGATGCGCATGGCCGATGGCGGTGAGCAGCAACGTAGCGGTCTGGTCGCGCAGGCGCAGCGCTTGGGCAGTGATGGCGGATTGGTGCGCTATCGCCTGTCGCTGCGGTCGTGGACCTGGTGGCTGCAGCATGCGCGCCACAGCCGGGTGTTTCAGGACAAGAGCGTGCGCGAGATCGTCGACGCGGTGCTTGCCGACTATCCGGACCTGGCCAATTGGCGGTGGGCCGAAGGCTGCGACGAATTCATTGGTACGCGCGTGCGCAGCTATTGCGTGCAGTACCGCGAGAGCGACCTGGACTTCCTGCAACGGCTGTTGGCCGAGGAGGGACTGGGTTGGCGTTTGTACGCCGAAGAACAATCGCCATGCGGCAATGGCATGGAGATCTTTGCCGACAGTCTGGGCCTGCCACAGGACGCAAGCAGTGCCGCCTCCGGTGTGCGCTTCCATCGCAGTGATGCCACCGAATCCGCGGACAGCATCCAGACGCTTGGCCGGCGTCGCGCCTTGGGCAGCACCAGCCTGAGCCTGCTCAGTGATGACTACCGCCAGGTGCGCAGCATCAGTACGCAGCTGCCGCTGGAGGGGGGCGGTGAGGCCTCCAGGCGCGAGAGTTATGACGCGGTGGGCGCGTATGCGTTCAGCAATGCCGGTGCGGCCGATTGGTACGCCCGTTTGCAGGCGCAGGCGCATGAAGTCCATGGCCGCAGCTGGCAGGGCCAGGGTACGGTGCGTGGCTTGCGTTCCGGCACCTGGCTTGAGGTGCAGCAGGCACCGTTTGCGACCACGCCCGAGTTGTTGCTGGTGGATGTGGAGCATGCCGGCGTCAACAACCTGCCGACTGACGTGCGGCAAGCGATGGACGATGCCTTGGGTGTGGCCCCGCTGGCGGCAGGCGATGCAGGGCTGTGGGAGCAGGCCGAGAAAGTAGGTTACGCCAATCGCTTCAAGGCCACGGAGCGTAACCTGCCTTGGCGGCCTGCGCTGGAGGATGGCAATGGCCATCGGCTGAATCCACGGCCGACCGTGCCGGGTTATCAGACGGCGGTGGTTGTCGCGGGGCAGGGCGGCAACAGCAAGGACGTGCACGCCGACAACCTTGGCCGGATTCGAGTGCGCTTCCATTTCCAGGACGGGCAGGGCGACACCACCTGGTTGCGGGTAGCCCAACGTTATGCGGGCCCCGGGGTTGGTGCACAGTTCCTGCCGCGCATCGGGCAGGAGGTGCTGGTCGGGTTCCTCGATGGCGATATCGATAGGCCCATCGTGCTGGGTGCCCTGTACAACGGGCGTGGCGAAGCGGGTATTGCGCCTACGCCGGCTGGCGCCAGTGCCGATGCGGATCACAGCGCATATGCGCAGGCGCGCGATGGCACTGCCAGCGCACAGGGCAACCTGAGTGGTGGCCATGCACCGGCCTGGCATGGGGCCGGTGCAGGCGATGATGCACACCGTAATGCCGGGGCGATGTGGGGTATCCGGTCGCGCGAATGGGAGGGCGGCGAAGGCAGCAATCACCTGCTGTTTGACGACAGCGACCAGCAGTTGCGGGTGCAGCTGGCCAGCAGCCAGCAGACCTCGCAGTTGAGCCTTGGCCATCTGCGCCATCAGGCCGACAACTTCCGCGGCAGCCTGCGTGGCACTGGTTTCGAACTGCGCAGTGATGCCTGGGGTGCGGTGCGCACTACCTCGGGCGCGTGGTTCAGTGCCTATGCGCATCGGGCCGGGAGTCCCGCGGGTGAAGCCGTGCAACCGGCGGCGTTGCTCAATCAGTTGCAGGTCTTGAGCACGCGCTTCAATCAAGCGGCACGCACGCACCTGACCACTGCATTGGCGATGAAGGAAGGTGCGCGCGGCAAGGATCGCTCCAGCATCATGCCGGACCAGGCACCGCTGGCGGCGATGCTGGCCAGTGCCAGGACCACGGTGTCCGGTGCCGACTACCAGGCTGCCAGCGACGAGGCTGGGCAGCGGCAGGCAACGGCCGGCGATGGCCGGGTACCACATAGCGGTGACCCGCTGCTGGGCTTCGCGGCGCCGGCAGGGATTGTTCACGTCGCCGGGCAGGCGCTGCATTGGTCGGTAGGGGAAGGCCTGCTGTTGGCCAGTGGCGGCGACAGCGATACCGCCGTGATGGGCGCTGCACGCCTGCATGCGGGTCAGGCCATCGGCATGCTGGCCAGCGCAGTGGAGAGTGGTGCCGACGGCGGCAATGCCTTGAGCGTGGTGGCCGGTACCGATGCGTTGAATGTGCAGGCACAACATGACGAGGTGCGCCTGCAGTCACGGCAGGCGCTGCGCGCAGCCAGTGCGCAGGGCGTGGTGGAGCTCAGCGCGGGCAAGACCGTCCATATCGCTACCACCGGTGGTGCCAGCGTCACCATTGAGGGGGGCAATATCAGCTTCAACTGCCCGGGCAAGATCACCGTGCATGCGAGCAAGAAGAGCTTCCTCGCTGCCACCCATCTGTCCACTGAAATGAACAGTTGGCCGGACGCACAATTTGATGATGTGTACGTGGTGCGGCACCGTGCCACGGGCGAACCCATGGCCAATACGCGGGTGCAGATCACCCGCGGTGATGGCGGGCGCAGCGAGGTGGTCACCGATGCGCAGGGGCGCCTGCCACGGCAGCGCGGACAGGGCATCGATGAAGTGCTGATCAAGATTCTGGGGAAGGTCTAGGGCATGGAAGAGAAACAGGAAGTTGTGCTGCCCAGCGGAGACTGGGACGAGGATGGCCGGCCGGTCGCGCGTGCGCGGCTCACCCAGGTCAAGGACAAACGCGACAAGGTGGTCGAAGCCGATACCGACGCGGTGATTCCGGTCATTTTCCTGCCCGGCATCATGGGTACGAATCTGAAGTCGAAGATCACCGGTGACCCGGTATGGCGGCCGCCGAACACCGACGGTGTCGGCGCGGTGCTGGGCGCGATCGGGCAGATGTTCGTGTTCCTGTTCCGTGGCGCCGCCACGCGGCAGCGGCTGCTGAATCCGTTGACCTCGGAGGTGGATGACCGCGGCTCGCTGGATGCGGAAGGCACCATTCCCGAAGCGCTGGCGCGCGAGCGTGGTTGGGGCCAGTTGATGCGTTCGGCCTACAACCCGGTCATGGCCGAGATGCAGCGCAAGCTCAATGACCTGATGTCGGCGGGCAAGCTGCAGCCATGGTGGGCGGAGGAAGGCGCACGCGCGCCGGCTGAGTATGGCGAGATGGTGGGCGGCAATGCCGCGCTTACCCAGCAGCAGGTCAAGCACGCGGCGCACTATCGTTTCGAGGTCTGGTCGGGGGGATACAACTGGCTGCAGAGCAATCGCATCTCGGCCCAGGACATCATCGCCCGCATCGACAATGTGATCCTGCCGTATTACGCAACGCGAGGTATCAACGCGCGGAAAGTGTTGCTGGTGACCCACTCAATGGGCGGGCTGGTGTCGCGCGCGGTGTCACAGGTATCCAACTACGGCAAGTTGCTGGGCATCTCCCATGGCGTGATGCCAGCGACCGGCGCAGCGGCGACCTACCACCACTGCCGTGCCGGCTATACCGGTGCCTCCAGCATCATCCTGGGCCGCAACGCCGGTGAGGTGGTGGCGATCCTGGCCAGGTCCGCCGGCGGTCTGGAGTTGCTGCCCGCCGCCGACTACAACGAAGGCAAGGCCTGGCTGCAACTGGGCGATGAGGGCACGCGCTTGCCTGTGGGCGGCGATCCCTACAACGAGATCTACCTCAACACCAAATGGTATGGACTGGTGCCCGAGGGCAATACCGAATTGCTCGATCCGAGCGCGCCAACGGCAGCGGCGGCTTCGGCGCGTGAGGAGGAGGATGGCCCAGCGCTTACGCCACGCACCAGCTTCCAGATCAATATCGAAGGCGTGCGTGATTTCCACAAGGACATCATGCGTAAGTACCACAAGCCGACTTTCGCCCACTACGGTGATGACGCCAAGCAGCTTGCCTGGGGCTCGCTGGTTTGGAGCGGTGGTCGCATGACGAGCGTGGACTCGGTGACGCCGGTGTCGGACAACCGCAACGGCAAGATCAAACTGAAGGATGCAGTGGGGGTGATCAAACTGGAGATCGCCGATCCCACCGACCCGGGTGATGGCACAGTACCGGCGTGTTCAGGTGCGGCCCCCAAAGCTGAGGTTACAGGGTGTTTCCGCCAGGGCAGTTTCGGCACCGGCCAGTACGCATTGAAAGGTAAGAAAGGCTATGACCATCAAGGCAGCTACAACGACGAGCGCACCCGCTGGGCAACACTGTATGCCGCCGTCCGCTTCGCGCAGGGCGCGGACTGGGCGTGAGGTGTTGCACGCGATGACGCGCCGGCCGCTGCTGCGCAGCGTGTTGGCTGCGGTACTACTGACCTTTGCCTCGGGCGGCGTTGCCGGCGCGGCAGCGAAACGACAGGGAAGCGAAATGAAGACTTTGTGTGTTGGGCGATTCCTGCTGGATGTTCCTGCGGCGACCACGATCCAGCCCGGCTATGTGTATGCACGCAAGAAGGTGGAGACGACTACGGGGGTATCGGCGGAGGTGTTTCGGCAGCGGGTGGCTGCGCGTATCGCGGCGTTGAAGGCCGCGCGCCATCGGGCCGGGGAGTCCATGTCGGTCAGCGAGACGCGGCTGGACGAAAACGCGGTGCTGGTCACGTCGTGGCTCAGCGAAAGCAGCCGTGCAGGTCATCGCCAGGAGCTGTATGTGCTGGACCCTGCGCACAACGTGCAGTACCTGGTCAGCGGCGAAACCGAGGCGGCGAAGTTGCCGGCGGCGATCGAGAACTACCGCGCACTGCGGCCGAGGATCAGTTACCGCGATCCCAGTACCATTCCGACCGCCGCGGGCTTCTGCATTGATTCCGGCTTCATATCCGGCAATCGCATCAATAGTGAGGAGATGACCATCGGCTTGCGTCCACGTGCCTATCCAGGTGCACGCATGACGTTGATGTCCTATGTCACCGGCAAGCCGGATCAGCCCTTGCTGCAACGGGCCTCGGATCTGCCGCCGGAATATGCTGCCGCTGCGGCACGAATGCGTAACCTGCGGCGGGGTGAGCGCAACGTCGGGCCGATCCAGGGGCAGGAGATTCTCGCCCATGCTGAAGGTGACGGGCGCAGGATGTATGCCTTCCTGTGGGAATCGCAGGGCCGTGCGGAGTCGTTGCAGTTCCCGTTCCTGTCACTGCAGCTGCTGACCGACGAGAAGGCCGACGTGCCGGCATTCCGTGATGACGCACAGGCGCTGGGGCTGTGGGACCAGGTACTGGGCAGCCTGCGTTTACGCCCCGGCGCAATCTAAGTTTTTCTTGATTGTGGGAACGGCATAAGCCGTGAAGCAGATGGTGCCGGAGGTTTCGGGTATTCGCGCCATCTGCGGATCTTCCAGCTTCGCGGCTTACGCCGCTCCCACAACAGCAATCTTGATGCTGCAGTTTGTTCAAGCTCAGGGGGCACGCGCTTCGCTTGCAACCGGGCGAATCCGCATTTTGTAGGAGCGGCGGCAGCCGCGAAGCTGATGGTCTCCAAACCCTGACTATCAACGCCATCTGATGATGTGCCGGCTTCGCGGCTGACGCCGCTCCTACAACAGCCTGGGTGCTCGGCAATTTTTAAGCCGGGTAAGCACTCTCCGGTGCCTGGCATCTACCGGACTCAAAGCTCCTGGCCAAACATGATCCTGTGGCCGTCGATCGTGCGCACTCCGAACTCGCGCATGCCCCAAGGTTTGTCGGCAAGCGGCTGGATGAATTCGGCACCTGCGGTTCGGTACTCCTCGAACAGGGCGCTGGCGTCCGACACGGTGACGTAGCCATACCAGGCATGGTCACCAAGCGCATGTGGCGGTGTTGCATCGCTGCACTCGCCCAGCATCACCCGGAAACTGCCGCGTGACATGAAGCTCCAGCCGGGTGCGGTGAAGTCCATCTGCAGGCCAAGGACCGAGGCGTAGTAGTCGGTGGATCTGGCCAGGTCCCGCACGGCAAGGGTGAAACGCACCGTGACGAAGTCGCTCATGTTCTCTCCTGCGGCGTGATTGCAGCCATCGTGCACTGATTCCGGTTGCGATCCTGCTGCGTTGGCTTAGCTGTCCGAATCTGGCGGGCAATGCTGCTGTCGAGGATGCAGCATGCGCTTCCTTCATTGATTGGAGCCTACATGATGCAGCTACAAGGAAAGGTCGTGATCATCACCGGTGCCAGTTCCGGTATTGGCCGTGCCGCGGCGCTGTTGTTCGCGGCCGAGGGGGCGGCGCTGGTGCTGGGTGCGCGCCGCGGCGCAGAGTTGAATCAACTGGTGGCGGAGATTTCCTGCAGTGGTGGCCAAGCCGTGTGCCTTGCCGGTGACGTTCGCGACGAAAGCTACGCGATTGCCTTGGTCGATCTGGCAGTGGCGCAATACGGGCGATTGGATGTGGCCTTCAACAACGCAGGCACGATGGGGCCGCTGGGGCCGACGCCGGAGGTAACGCTGGCCGATTGGCAGCGCACGCTGGATACCAATCTCACCGCGTTGTTCCTGGCTGCCAAGTACCAGTTGCCTGCGATGCTGCGCGCGGGGAGCGGCAGCCTGATCTTTACCTCGACGTTTGTCGGACATACGGCGGGCATCGCCGGTGCCGCAGCCTATGCGGCCAGCAAGTCCGGCATCATTGGCCTGACCCAGGCATTGGCCTCGGAGTTCGGATCGCAGGGCCTGCGGGTGAATGCCTTGTTGCCTGGCGGCACCGATACCCCGATGGCGCATGAGATGAATGGCTCGCCGGAAGCGATGGCGCAGGTGGCGCGCATGCATGCGTTGAAGCGGATTGCAGAACCGCGCGAATTAGCGGCGGCGGCGCTGTTTCTGGCTTCGGACCAGTCCTCGTTCATGACTGGCGCGGCGATGCTGGTGGACGGTGGCGTGTCCATTCACCGCGGTTGATACGTTGAGCGCATGCCAGACGGGCGCCTTGCGGCGCCCGTCTGCTCCGGTTGGCCGCCTGCCGCCGAAGTTCGTGGTGATCCTCGGCAGAAGGCGGTGTTCGCATTGTTCGCGTTTCCGCTCAATGCACCGGAATGTGCAGCTCCATCTGCGAGGCCGGATCAAACGGATCGTCAAAACGCGCGTCGTAGCGCTCCAGATCAACGCCGTCCCTGGCCTGCAGTCCATGCTCGGCTAGCAGATGATCGTGGATGGCATGGAAGCTGGCACTGATCTGCGCGGCGGTGCCGGTATGGGTGAACACGGCATAGCGTTGCGCAGGAACCTGGAAGCGGACCATGCCTTCCGGAATCTGCGCGTCTGCAGCCACCTGGAAGCCGGTGATGTAGCGGACGGTGCCATCGGGTTGTGGCGCGCAGACGCCATAGCTGACGACAGGTTCGAGTTTGCCGGTGATCTCGTCCTCGCGCGGGATGAAGCGCTGCCAGAGTTCGGCGTAGCCATCTTCGCCTTCGCGGAAGAGTGCCTCCATCCCGATGACGGTGAAGGCGGGACGTTCGATGAGTGTGGGTTGCATGTGGGTGTTTCTTGTCAGAGGAGGCGTCGACGGGAAAGGGGACAGCTGATGCGTAGGGCATTCGATGGCGGCTGTGTCAGCTTCCGCTCTGCGCACGGTGATAGGCGACCAGGGCGTTGGCGTGGCCATGGCCGATTTTGTGTTGCTCCTTGAGGAAGGCCACCTGTTCCATGTGCTTCTTGTCCTTGAGCGTATCGAGCAGCTGCAGCCAGTGCGTCACCGGCTTGCCGTAGGTCTTCTCGATGGACGGGAAATACGAGGCCGGGCCCTAGACTCTTTCGCTGCTGCTCATCGGCGTTTCCTGCAAAGGGGAGGGGCTTGGGAATGATGCGGTAAAGTGCGGGCGTTGGCGATTCAGTGCGGGCGTGTCGCCAGGATTTCGGTAATGCGTGCCTTGGCTGCGTGAATGAATGCCGCCAGCTCGGCCGCAGGCCAGTGGGGAGTGCTGTCGCCCTGGCCCAGATACAGCTGCCGGGCCTGGCTGACAATGGCGTGATGGTGTGCCGGCAATTGCGTCAGCAGCCAGTCGGCGGCGACATCCTTCGGCGCGATGTTTCCGGTCTGCGCGCTGTACCAGATGCGTGCCAGGGTAAGCACGATGTGGGCTTCCTCACCATCCCAGTCCTCCGCGCTATTCCACAGCAACAGCGTGTCTGCCAGTGCCTGCTGGAAATCGCGCTTGGCTACCGGCGGTAGCAGCTCGGTGATGGCAGGGCCCTGCAGGGCGATGCTGTGTTGGCGTGCCTTGGTGAGGAGGATGGCGAGGTCCGGGTCGTGCGTAGGCGGTTCCAGGATGTCGGCGCCGATGTCCTGGCGCAGCCATTCGCCGAACTGCAGTTCGCGGCGTGCGGAATGGCGCCAGGGCATCACTTCGGTGAGGCTGATGACCGTTGCTTCCAATGCCCGCCGTGTTGCGTGTTGGCCGGGCGGGACTGAGATGGCCAATAGCTCGCGTTGCAGATGTCGCAAGGTGGCGGCGTCGGGATGCTGGGCCACGATCACCAGCAGGTCGATGTCGCTGCGTGGTTTCAAACCACCGTCGAGGGCGGAGCCATACAGGTAAATGGCGAGCAGGTTGGCTGCCAGTTGTTGCTGGACCACCTCGCAGGCCAGGGCGAGCTGTGTGGCGATGGCTTCTGGGACAGGTGCAGTCATGGCGTCGGGCAGACAATCGTGTCGGACCGATTGTGCCGTAAACAGAGCGGGCGCCTTGCGGCGCCCGTTCCTTGCATAGCTTGCGTTCACTCCAACCCTTGCAGCGTGCCCGAAAGGACCGTAGTGCCGAGCCATGCTCGGCAGAGGCTTTACCGGCCAAAGCGGCCCTCACCCCAACCCCTCTCCCGTGAACGGGAGAGGGGCTAAAGCTGTAGTGCCGAGCCATGCTCGGCAGAGGCTTTACCGGCCAAAGCGGCCCTCACCCCAACCCCTCTCCCGTGAACGGGAGAGGGGCTCAAACTGTAGTGCCGAGCCATGCTCGGCAGAGGCTTCACCGGCCAAAGCTGCTCTCACCCCAACCCCTCTCCCTTGAACGGGAGAGGGGCTAAAGCAACGCAGGGCAAAGCAAATCAGTAGCGGTAATGGTCCGGCTTGAACGGGCCTTCGACCGGCACGCCGATGTAGTCGGCCTGTTCCTGGGTCAGGGTGGTCAGCTTGACGCCGATCTTCTCCAGGTGCAGACGGGCCACTTCTTCGTCCAGCTTCTTCGGCAGCAGGTACACCTTGTTCTCGTAGCTGTCCTTGTTCGCCCACAGGTCGATCTGTGCGAGCGTCTGGTTGGCAAACGAGTTGGACATCACGAAGCTCGGGTGGCCGGTGGCGCAGCCCAGGTTGACCAGGCGGCCTTCGGCCAGCAGGAAGATCGCGTTGCCGTTCGGGAACACATACTTGTCCACCTGCGGCTTGATGTTGATGTGCTGCACGCCCTTGTAAGCCACCAGCGCATCGACCTGGATTTCATTGTCGAAGTGACCAATGTTGCAGACGATGGCCTGGTCCTTCATCGCGCTCAGGTGCTCGATGCGGATGATGTCCTTGTTGCCGGTGGTGGTGACGTACAGGTCAGCACGGCCCAGGGTGGATTCGATGGTGTTGACCTCGAAGCCTTCCATCGCGGCCTGCAGGGCGCAGATCGGGTCGATTTCGGTGACCACCACGCGCGCGCCGTAGGCACGCAGCGAAGCAGCGCAGCCCTTGCCGACGTCGCCGTAGCCGCAGACCACGGCCACCTTGCCGGCCAGCATCACGTCCATCGCACGCTTCAGGCCGTCGGCCAGCGACTCGCGGCAGCCGTACAGGTTGTCGAACTTGCTCTTGGTGACCGAGTCGTTGACGTTGATTGCCGGGATCAACAGGGTGCCGGCCTGGGCCAGCTGGTACAGGCGGTGCACGCCGGTGGTGGTCTCTTCGGAGACGCCCTTCCAATCCTTGACGACGCGGCCCCAGTAACCCGGGCGCTCGCTGGCAACGCGCTTGAGCAGGTTCTTGATGACCTGTTCTTCGTGCGAGGAGGCCGGCTCGTTGACCCAGTTGCTGCCGTTCTCCAGCTCGTAGCCCTTGTGGATCAGCAGGGTGACGTCGCCGCCGTCATCGACCACCAGCTCCGGACCGGTCAGGGTGCCGTCGGCCAGGGTGAAGGTCAGCGCGTCCAGGGTGCAGTCCCAATATTCTTCCAGCGACTCGCCCTTCCAGGCGAACACCGGCGTGCCGGTGGCGGCAATCGCGGCGGCAGCGTGGTCCTGGGTCGAGAAGATGTTGCACGAGGCCCAACGCACTTCGGCGCCGATGTCCTTCAGCGTCTCGATCAGCACCGCGGTCTGGATGGTCATGTGCAGCGAGCCGGTGACGCGCACGCCCTTCAGCGGCAGCTCGGCCTGGTACTTGCGGCGGATCGACATCAGGCCCGGCATTTCGTGCTCGGCGATGTCCAGTTCCTTGCGGCCCCAATCGGCCAGCGAGATATCGCGGATCTTGTAATCACCTTCCTGCGAGAAGGTAGCGGCAACAGCATTCATTTAGAGCTCCGGTGTGGTGCGAGCAGGCTCGCGTTCGCCGGGCGCCGTTGTTGCGTGAAAGCCGTCCGAGCCTGGCCGTGGGGAGTCCGTGCAAGAACACGGGCTGTAGTGGACGGGTCCACCCAACGGTCGCAGCGCCCCTCGGAACGGGCCGCTCAGTATATCGCGGCGAGGTGCCAGCGCCGCGGGCCCAACCAACGGCAGGGGCCATCGGTGAGGGGGATTGTTAAGTTGGGGAATTGTTTCCATCCAATAGGAATGCGCCATGAATCTGTCTCCCCACCGCCGTCGTCGTGCTTCAGCCGCACTGGTGCTGTGCGCCGGCCTGCTGCTGGCGGTACCGCCGGTCATGGCGCTGACCCCGCCTGCGGCGCAGAAGGGCGCCCAGCAGGGTGAAGGCTACCGACTGCCGTCGGCCGCGCTGCAGGCGGTGGTGGACGCCCCGCGTGCGCCCAGCCTGTACCTGTCGCCCAAGCGTGACCTGACTGCGCTGCTGCAGACCCCGGCGCTGCCGTCCATCGCCCAGGTGGCGGCCCCGGAGCTGAAGCTGGCCGGCCTGCGCATCAATCCCAAAACCGTGTCCGACAGCCGCTTCTCGTTCGGCAGCAAGCTGTGGCTGGCCTCCACCTCCGATGGCAAGGAGCGCCAGATCAGCGGCCTGCCGCAGCCGCTGTCGGTGGCCTCGCTGGCGTGGTCGCCGGACCAGAAGTACCTGGCCTTCAACCAGCTGAATCCGGCCACCGGCAGCAATGAACTGTGGTTGGTGGATGTGCAGACTGCCAGCGCGCGGCGGGTGGCCGAGCGCCTGAACAGCATCGTCGGCAACGGCTATGCGTGGCTGCCGGGCAGCGATGCGCTGTTGGTGATGCAGCGTCCCGCCGGGCAGGGTGAGCCGCCGCACGGCGACGGCGTCCCGACCGGCCCGGCGGTGCAGCAGACCGAGGCCGGGCAAGGCGTGCGCTCGGTGCGCACCTACCAGGACCTGTTGAAGAACGAGGACGACGCGCGTCTGTTTGCCTACTACCTGCAGGCACAGCCGGTGCGGGTGTCGATCAGTGGCGACAGTAAGCCGGTTGGCGCGGCAGGCATCTATCTGGGCCTGTCGGCCTCGCCCGATGGCAATTACCTGCTGAGCCAGCGCGTGCAGCGGCCGTTCTCCTATGCGGTGCCGGTCAGCCGCTTCCCGCGCAACATCGAAGTGCTGGATGCGCAGGGCAAGCTGGTGCACACGGTGGCACGGCTGCCGTTGGTGGATGGCCTGCCAACCGGCAACGATGCCGTGCCGACGGGTGTGCGTTCGATCAGCTGGCGCGCCGATGCGCCGGCCTCGCTGGTGTGGGCCGAAGCACAGGACGGCGGCGATCCGTCGCGCGAGTCCAAGGTGCGCGATGCGGTGCTGCTGCAGGCGGCACCGTTCGACAAGCCGCCGGTGACGCTGGCACAGCTGGGCTCGCGCTATGCAGGTGTTACCTGGGCCAACGGCGAACTGGCGCTGCTGGATGAGTACTGGTGGAAGAGCCGCCAGGTGAAGCAGTGGAAGATCGCGCCGGATCATCTGGACCAGGTCGCGACCCTGCTGGTCCAGCGTTCGGAAGACGACCGCTACAGCGACCCGGGTGAGCCCTTGCTGCAGATGGATGACGGTGGTCGCTCGCGGCTCCAGCTCAGTGCAGATGGCAAGAGTTTCTATCGCATTGGTGACGGCGCATCGGCGGAGGGCGACCGACCGTTCCTGGATCGCGTGGATCTGGCCAGTGGCAAGAGCGAACGACTGTTCCACTCGCAGGCGCCGTATTACGAAATGCCGCTGGGCATCATCGAAGGCGAAGCTGGTCGCATCCTGACCTACCGCGAATCCAATGATGTGCCGGCCAATCTGTATGCGCGTGGTCTGGCCGCCGACGCGGAGCCGGTCGAGCTGACCCACTTCGCCCATCCGCTGCCGCAGCTGCGTGGAGTGAAGAAGGAGCAGATCCGCTACAAGCGTGCCGACGGTGTGGAACTCACCGCCGATCTGCTGCTGCCGCCAGGTTATGACGCCAAGAAGGATGGCCCGCGTCCGTTGCTGATGTGGGCGTATCCGGCCGAGTTCAAATCCGCCGCCGATGCCAGCCAGGTCAGCGGCTCGCCGCATCGCTTCAATGCGATCAGCTACTGGGGACCGCAGGCGTTCCTGGCCAAGGGCTATGTGGTGTTGAACAACCCGACCATGCCGATCGTCGGCGAGGGTGACACCGAGCCGAACGACACCTATGTGCAGCAGCTGGTGGCCAGCGCACAGGCGGCAGTGGATGAAGTGGTGAAGCGTGGCGTGGGTGACCGTGAGCGCATCGCCGTGGGTGGCCATTCCTATGGCGCCTTCATGACCGCGAACCTGCTGGCGCATACGCGTCTGTTCAAGGCGGGTATTGCGCGTTCCGGCGCGTACAACCGCACGCTGACGCCGTTCGGCTTCCAGGCCGAAGAGCGCAACTACTGGCAGGCGCAGGAGGTCTACCAGAAGATGTCGCCGTTCAATTACGCCGACAAGATCAAGGATCCGATCCTCTTCATCCATGGCGTGGACGACAACAACTCCGGCACCTTCCCGATCCAGAGCGAGCGCATGTTCGCCGCGGTGAAGGGCCTGGGTGGTACCTCGCGGCTGGTGATGCTGCCGAACGAATCGCATGGTTACCGCGCACGCGAATCGATCATGACGATTCTGGCCGAAAGCGAAGACTGGCTGGACCGCTGGTTGGGTGCCGAAGCTGGCAAGAAGCGCTGACGTGTTGCCCGCCCTTGCGCCTTCGGCGCAAGGGCGGGAATGTAGTGCCGAGCCATGCTCGGCAGAGGCGTTACCAGTAACGCCAATGTAGTGCCGAGCCATGCTCGGCAGAGGCGTTACCAGCAAAGCCTCGGCAGAGGCGTTACCAGCAAAGCCAATGTAGTGCCGAGCCATGCTCGGCAGAGGCGTTACCGGTAATGCCCCATGCCGAGCATGGCTCGGCACTACAAATGCGGCCTTGAATCACTGACGGACCTTCTCGATCGCCGGCCTCAGGCTGCAGCGATGTCCAGTCCAAAACTGCGCCTCGGGCGTGTATCGCTGCCCAACAACATCTACTCAATCACCACGGTGACCGCCGGGCGGATGCCGCTGTTTGCGAATCGCGAGAACGCCGGACACCTGATCGAAGCAATTCGTCATTGCGAACTGTCGGGCATCGCCCATAGCCTTGCCTGGATAGTGATGCCCGATCATCTGCACTGGCTGTTACAGCTGCAATCCGGATCGCTGGGTGGATGCCTGCAGCGCCTGAAGTCGCGCTCAGGAAGGGCGACCAGTGGTGCAGGATCAATCTGGCAGAGCGGTTATCACGATCATGCAATCAGGCAGGACGAATCGCTACGCGGTGTGGCGAACTATCTGCTGCATAACCCGGTGCGGGCAGGTCTATGCGAGCGGTCGCAGGAATACCCCTATGCATGGTGCAGATGGGGCTGGCAGCTGTGATGCCTTGATGTAGTGCCGAGCCCACGAAGGCGCCCCGGGGTGCCGTAATAGGCCCCCCGACCAGCGCTGGGCGGGCAGGACGCTCCGGGGGGGGGGGGAGTT
>NZ_JBRREA010000047.1:0-32601 GCF_056759975.1 Stenotrophomonas sp. STEN031 | reverse complement strand
ATTTGAAAGTGAACAGGAAAGTCAATGAAATCAACGATCTACCAACACCACCTCCGCGCCAGTGCTAGCTTTTCGTACCGTCACTTATTGCACTGAAAACGAGGAGACCCCGGTTCGGCGGTGTTCAAGGGGCGCCAAGTGCAGCGCGGCGGGGATGGGCCTTGCGCCGATCCCCTGGAGGCAAGCGTAGCGCGCAGCGCCACAGGCGCGAAGGCGTGAGGGATTGAAGCCGCATGGCCGTGACGACAAAGACGGCACGGGGCGCAGCCCGCAAAGCCCGGCGGCGTATCGCGCCGACACGCCATGCCCCGAGCGCAGGCACAGGCGCTCCTTCCCAGCATGGAGATGCGGCCCGCCAAAAGCCACTCCCTATCTTGACCGGGTATGGGACGTACTGACAGCGCAGCGCCCCGCCGGAGCGGGATGCTGCGGGCGGCGACTACGCCGCTTGGACCTTGCTGCGCGACCAGATCAAGTCGTGCGTGCCGCCCTCACCTTCGATCAGGCGGGCGTAGACCGGCGCCGGGAACGAAGGATCGTCGAGGGTCACGGACAGGTAGTCCCGCCCGGCTTCGCTGGTCTTGTTCCACGCCGCGCCGATGTCATGGCCGGCGGCCTGGAGGCGGAAGTCGGGGGCGTTCTCGCTGCTGCCCTTGTCGTTGGGAACCAGCTTGACCTTGACGTTGAGGGTCAGGGTGCGGAGCGTGCCGGTGAAGCCGTCTTTGTCTGCGGTGAAGGTACCGATGTTGGCCATGATGATTTCTCCTTTCGGTGGAACAAGGTTCGCGCCCATCGCGTCCTTGTTGTGATCCGGCCAGCGGGGGACGGGCTGGCTGCACCGCTTGCGGTCGAAACGCAGTGGAGAGCCGGGAGGCGAAAAGAATTTGCTGCGCGAGGAAGCCGCGCAGCGGCGGGGAAATTGTTTTCGCCGGACGGTTGCAGCCATGAAGCCCGAGGCGCAGCCGTGCCACCGCCAGGATTCACAACGAGACAAGGACGCCTTGGGCCGAACCGCTCCGAAAGGAGATGGGGCCGACTCGGCATCCCCGCCCGAAGGCTTCTCCGGCTCGCCCACTGACGCGGGCCAGGTCAACCACCCGACGACAGGCGAGAACGCCCCCGCCGCACCTTGTGGTGCCGCTCTTGAGGCGTGGCGTGGAAGCTCCATGGCGATGCCGGGCGGAATGTCCGTGAACCGTCCTTCGTGACGTGATGGGCAGGAACCGCCAGCGTTGAGGGCAGCACGCATCCGTGCAACCTGCTGCAGCAAGGGCCAGCGTGTTCGCCAGCACCCCGTCCATCGCAGCGTAGCGCTGGCCGCGCCGATCCGGCGCAGCCGGTTCGGCCGCATCGAGGGGCGCCAAGCATCGCGCGGCGGGGATAGCCCGCAGGGCTTTCCCCTGGAGGCAAGCGAAGCGCGCAGCGCCACAGGCGCGAAGGTGTGAGGGATTGAAGCCGGATGGCCGTGACGGCAAAGACAGCACGGGGCGCAGCCCGAAAGCACGGCGGCGCGAAGCGACGACACGCTCCGCTCGCGAATCTTCGCGACTAGATGCTGGGGACAGGAAGTTGGATGAACCGCTCCGGCGACGAAATCGTCAGTGATCGAGTAGCCCGAGAAATAGCTACATAAAAGAGCTTCGCCTGAGCCTGACGCTCATTGGCGAAGTGGGTAGCGTCAGGAATTACCACATGGTCGAATTCCAGCCCCTTCAATAGCAACGGGGTCGAGAGAGTGCGCTTGGGCAGCCTCCGGCCTGAGTTGCTGACTCGCTGGCGAATGCTGAGGGTCGCCGCTGCCATCGTCTCGGCTCGATCTGCTGCGACTTCGGTCGCTGCTCGTTCGGCATCGCGCCACAGTTCATTGCGGTAGAGCTTCCATCTTGGGCGTTTGCGGGCCAACGTAAACATCTGGGCGACGGCTTCCGCTCCATTGCCAGTGCCCAGGCTAGGCACCAAGTCCCGCATCGCCTGCTGAAGCGCCGCGTCCTCGGGATCAAGCGGCTCACCTTCCACAACCGGTTTTTTGTGGAAGCAGTCCTCAATGAGAGCGGTAAACGCTCGAAGTCTGCCAGCGCCATCAGTCGCCCGATCCCACGCGGATGCGAAATCTCGCAGTCGATTTGCGGCGATTTCCTCGATGGCTTGGTATCCACCATTCGCGGCTTTGGCCAGTCTGTAGCAGATAGTCTTGTTGCAATGGATGGCGGCGAAACTGCCATCCTTGCCATCGATGCCTTCGAACAGCGTTCCCATATCGAAGGCATCATCGGATTCACGATAGCTGATGCGAGGGTCGGCCAAGTCGATGGCTTCGCCACGCATGAGCTTCAATCGGGTCTCGGCGATCCACTGCCCGAGTTCGGGATTCTTGCCGGCCCAGCGGTGCGGTGTTTCAAGTGTCCCAGCAAACGGGAAGCAAGGATGGATCTCGTCGTCCCAGCTCAACGTCGCGCCGGCGAACTCGAAGATTCCCTGCATCGGGTCGCCGAAGATCAAAGTCGGCACGATGTTTGAGAGTTCGACCGCGAGTTGATGCTGCAAGCCGTGGCAGTCTTGATATTCGTCGATCAAGATGCGGTCGTAGGAGGCCGCAATGACTTCACGGACGGCCTTGACCCCGAGGGCGCACGTCGCGCCACGGTAGAGCTGATTCCATTGCTCGCCGGTTTGCGGCATGCCATCAGGCGGTTGAGCCACGCCGGGGAAAGCATGCGCGTAGCGCATGCACCATCCAGCGATGGTATCGACGGCGACGCGCACGTGAGGGATTCCCAAGCGCTTTATGCGCGCTCGAATGGCATGCACGCCCGCGTGCGTGTGGGTCAGGATCAGCGCGCGACCGCCCAAGGCTGCGACATTGGCAATGATCTCCGTTTTGCCATGCCCGGCAGGCGCCACCACTGCTGCGTTGCCCAAGGCGGAAAGTTCGGCGGCGTCAGGCATACAGCCATGCCTCGGCTTGGGTCAGGGTTGTCGCAAGGGGTGAGGCGGGATTTTCCGCAGCAATCCGCCAGACCATAGGCGCCAGGCCCCGACCGATCCTTTGATCTTTGAACCATTTTTTCCGGCCAGCCACCTCGGCAATTGCTTCTCGAAGCCGGGCACCATCCATTTCAGAAAAAAGCTCCCAGGCTGCAAAATTGCCTCTGATCGTTGCTATATCCAGGTCGGGGATTTTGATGTCGAGGTTGTTGTCGATGGCGTCGTCGCCGCGTTCTTCGCGTGCGTAGACCAGCAGCTCTTGAACCAGAGCATCGCTTGCCGCCGAGAAAATGGCCTGCTCGGTGTTGAGTCCACCGCCGTATTCAAAAATGGGAACATCAGCCGCCGCCAGCGCGGCCACAATGGCGGGGGACAAAACCGTATCTGAATCTCGATAGATTGCAGTCGTGTAGCCGAGGCCAGCGAGCGCAAGAGCCATTGATGATGCCTGTTCGCCATTACCGTCGGCGAGCGCAACTCCCAGTTGCTCAATCGGCCGATTGGCATGACGCGCTGGCCAGTTTTCCCGCAGACCAAGAAGAAGGCCAAGCTCCGTGTTTCCTTCAGTCACCAAGATCCGACGGGCGAACATTGCCCTGGGCGTAAAGCGCATCAGCGCACGGATGGAGTCAGGGGAATTCGGGTGAGCGATAGTGGCCGCTCGTCCTGGTCGGGATGTTTGGATCACGCGCAGACTGGTTGCGCCGGCCTCTCCAATTGCGACATCGGAGTGCGTGGTCATCAAGACTTGCCCTGCAGGCTTGCCTCCATCCTTTGCTTTGACTTGATCGGTTTTGAGTTGCGCAATCGCACCGATGATCCGGTGTGGCTCAAGCCCATGCTCGATTTCGTCGATCAGGACGATAGCCCCTTCAGAAATGGCGGATTTCTGGATTGCCAGGGTGGCGAGTCTTCGGGTGCCAAGGCCGGACAATCGAAGCGGCACTCCGCTGTCGTGGAGGGCGATAGAGCCCGAAGAAAGCCCGGATCGCCCAAGCTCCAAGCCGGGCTCATATGCGCCCTCGACATATGCGCCCAATCCTTTGGCAAACCCTTCGGCCAATTCGGCCGTGTCAGCTAACGCTTCGATGTCACCCAGATTGGCACTTGCTCGGGCAGCTCGATACGCGTCTGCGAGACGGGCTGCTGCTTCTTTGTTGTCCCCTGTCAGCCTAGCCAGAACCGATCCTTGGCCCCAAGCCAAATGCCGCGCGTCTTCACCGGCCAACCGAACAAGGCCGAACAGCGCACGGTCACGGTTAGACAACGTGCGGGGTTCCTCGCTCCGATCACATACGAGTTCCCAGACAGGCTCCATCGTGGCGTCAACGGTGAGGCGGACGGTCAACACGGGCTCATCATCATCTTCGGGTTCGTCGCGTAGCTGGCCAGCAGCCGTCCAGCCTCGGATGTAAAGGCCGAGTCGCTCATCCGATTTCAGAGACTTGGAAAGTTCACCGACTGTCGCCTCGATGACGATGGGGCTGGAGGTGTCGCAGGCGAGGAAGTCGGGCTCGGTGAACGAGAACCAGCGAGACGAGAGTGCCGCTTCGGCTGCATCGAGCAAGGTGGACTTGCCCGAGTCACCCGAGCCGATTAAGCAGCAAAAGGAAGAATCAGGCTTCCAGTCCAGCGCGGAGATGCCTCGGAAATTCGATATTTTGAGTTGTCGGATTTGCATGTATCCCCTTTCGATGCACGCCGGGTTGATTTCTATTTTTCAATTTGGAAATAGTATGTCAGGAGGCACATACCCCAGCGCTTTAAACGACAGTTGAGGGTAAACCCGTCATCCCCATTCCTGACTTCAACGTCTCCGCCTGAGTGTCAGCGAAGGCGGAGACGTGGTATTCGGCTTTAACACCGGGCGCGGCCACTGCCGCGCCCGGATTTTGAAGTTCACCGCGCCCAGGACGGAACGACCTGGGCGCGGTGCTGATCGCGGTTATTCCTTCGTCTCGATGAGCCACCACACGGCACGCGGCAAGGCGCAGCCCGTGATGGGATGAATGTCGGTGAGGTCGGCGCAAGCCGACCAGCCCGAGGGCGGGTGGTAGCCGCGCACGTCGCCATCGCCGTGCCAGCGGCGGGCGCGTACCGTGCCGGGGGCGTAGATCGCCGCCATGCGCGGGCTGCTGGTGGTGGTGCGGGTCATGAGGGCTTCTCCTTTCGGCGAAACGCCCCGGTCGAGGCCGGGGCGCTTGCCTTCGACGCGGGTCAAGCGGCCAGTGCCTCGGCGGGTTCATCCGCCATTGCTTCGGCATCGTCCGGGGCGTCCTGCTCCGGGCCTGCCTCCTGCGCGCTTTCCTTCACTGCCTGCTGCGGGCCTTCGGCCTTGAAGATGGCAGGCATCCAGCCCGTGCCATCGGCCAGCCGCTCGGCTTCGCTGGCAATGTCGGCCTTCTTCAACTTCACCAGTAGGGAAACCTGATTGGGCGCGTATTCGCCCACGGCTTGCAGAACTGCCGCCTTCGGAACGTGCTTGAAATAGCCTTCGGCAGTCGGCTGCCACCATGCGGCCATGTCGAGGCCCACGGCCTGCGCCAGTTCCGCGCCGGGCTGGTGCGGCGTGGCGCGGGGCGTCACCACGTCCACCGTGGAAGCCACGCACACGGCCAGCAGCCTCACCAGTTCGTCTTGCGACTTCGCCAGCAGCGCGGCGAACAGTTCGGCGTTGTCCTTCGGCAAGGCTTCGCCCGCCACCTGTTGCAGTTCGCGCAGCGCCACGGCGGCGGGCGATTCCGGCCAGTCCGGGGCCATGCCTTCCAGCCGGTCTTGCACTTTCAGGCTCACGCCCAGCGGCAAAGAATCACGGTTGAGGCCGTAGCGGCGTTCTTGCAAGACGGTCTGCACCATGCCATGCACCACAGCAGCCAGCGCAGCTTGCGGATGCCGTGCGACTTCGATTTGCAGCGCGGCGGTGCGGTGCGCGCTCAGGCGCTGCGCCAGCCGGTCAGACATGGCGGCGCTCTTGGATTGCTCGTCGTCCTCGCCTTCGTCGTCGTTCTCGGCTTCGCCTTCGCTGCCGAATCCTTGGCGCAGCCGTTCCAGCGTGCGCAGCGCCTTGGCCTCGGCCTCGCGCAGCAGGCCGCGATGGATCACGGCCTCGCCGTTGCGGTCGATGGTGACGATGGCACCGGCTGCGGCCTTCACGTTCGCGCCGTAGTCCTGCAAGCCATCTTCCAGCGCCTGCAACTGCTCGCCCAGGGTTTCGCCTTCCTCCTGCAAGGCGTCGGCCTTTTCTTCGTCGTCGGCGTCCATCGCGGCGTCCACGGCTTCACCGATGGCCCGCATTTTCTCTTGCAGCTTTTCGATGCGCTGCGCTTCGCGCTTGTTCGGCTCGCGCCGTTCCCTCGGCGCACGCTGGAAGGCGTGCAGATCGGCATGGGTCACGCCCGGCGTGGCACCCACCCACGCCCAACCCTCGGCGCGGACAGCGGCGGCGATGCGTGCCAGCTTGTCTTGCGCCAGCCGTTCCAGCAGCGCGGCGTCGTTGAGGTACACGCCCGCATCGCCTTCCGCGAACAGGTCGCGGCGGATGCCGCCGCCTGCGGCTTCGTAGCCGTCCAGCCCGACGAAGCGCACCAGCGGATGCCGGTAAGCGTCGATTTCGCGCTCGGTGAGGCGTTCGCGCAGCGCGGACGGTTGGCGCTGCCACTGCGGGGCATCGTAGAACGCAGTTTCCTGCGCGGCGTGGTCGTCGGTAACGGACAAGGCCATCAACTGATCGAGCGTGACGGCATCGGCCCGATAGTCCGCCATCAGGCGCGGCGAGACATTCGCCAGCTTCAAGCGACGCTGCACCACCAGCGGCGTAACGCTGAAATCCGCCGCAATGTCCTCGATGGGTCGGCCTTCGGCCACCAGCGCCGCGAAGGCTTCAAACTGGTCTGCCGGGTGCATGGCTTCGCGCTGCACGTTCTCGGTGAGGCTGGCCGTGCGGGCCGTGCCATCGGCCACCAGCAGGCAAGGCACCTCCCATTCCTTGCTGATGCGGTGCTTCTTCGCCAGCAGCTTGAGCGCTGCAAGGCGACGGCCACCGGCCACCACCTCGTAATGCTCGCCATCACTGGCGGGAATCACGATCAGGTTTTGCAGCAAGCCCACGCGCTGGATGCTCGCGGCCAGCTCGGGGATGGACATGCGCGGGGTCTTGCGCACGTTGCGGCCGGTGGGGCGCAGCACCAGCCGCGACAGCGGAACCAGAATCAGGTTTTTCGTGGGGTCGGCAGCTTCCAGCACAGGGACTTGGATGGCGCGGGCTTCGGTTTGGGTGATGGCGTTCATGGTGATAACTCCTTGCGGTTAGGAAATGCAGCAGCGAAGAAAGCGGCAAGGGCCGCTGCCTGCCCCTGCCGCGTGGGGATTCAGGCTTTCAACTGGCGCAGGCCGTCGGCCAGCATCCAAAGGGCGCGATTGAGGCGCACATCGGAATCAATGCCCTGCACGGGTCGGGTTTGCTGGCGGCGTCCGTTGGCGCTGCGGCCATGCAATCCGCCCTTGGTCAAGTTCTCCTGTGTGCGGTTGAATACGCTCCACAGGTCGGGGCGGCGGTCGTCGAACCGGCGCGGCATCAGGATTTGCGATTCGGTGATGGGCGCGGGCTTGTCCGGGTCGTCGTACTTCAACGCCAGCGCAGCGCGGGCGAACACTTCGGATTCGCCATCGTCCAAAGTGATGCTGCGCATCAGGTCGCGCGATTCCTTCACGCGCTCGAAGCCGCTCAACACCTCGAAAGCACCTTCGATGACGGAACCGGCCACGTCGCCTTTGTGGGGCACGCGCACATCAGCCACTGTGTCACCACACACAAGGCCGTTGCTGCACACGAAGCGGAACATTCCGGCCAGCATCTGATAGCTGCTGGTGCCGTCGTGCGAGTTCAGCAGCACGATTTCGCTAGCCTCCGCGCCGTTGATCTGGCTGGCGTGGCGCAGGCGCAGCATGTGTTTCGTGTGCTCGCGCTTGCCTTCATCGCGCACACTGGTCTGCGTCACCATGAAGGGCTGGAAGCCTTCTTTGCGAAGCTCGGTCAGAACGGCGGCGGTGGGGATGTAGCTGTATCGTTCGGAACGGCTCTCATGCGGGGCGTCCGCGAAAATGGACGGGGCCACCCTGCGAATCTGGTCATCGGACAGCGGGGAGTCGCTGCGCAGCGACGGGGAGCGGGAAGCGAAACGGGATGCGATTTGCATGTCTTTCTCCTGAACAAAAAGGCTGTTGAAGAAAACCGCACACCGGATTCCTAGATTCGGAGCCCAGCCTTTCGGCTGTTCGGTGCGGTCGGCACGAGGAACCCGGTTGGCCCTGTTGCCACCGTCTTTCCTGAGTTCATCGCCCGCGACGGTCAGGAGCGCGCGAACGGGTGCCGTCAAGGAGGCAAGCGCAGGGTTGGTGCGGCCCGCAGGCGCAGCCGAGGACACGGCCCTGCGCGCCTTGACGGCACACGGGCGCGGGCTACAGTCGCGGTGGAGGTGATGAAGTCAGGGGAGACGGCTGGACATGGCAACGGCCTTCCCTGTCTGCCGAATCGCACGGCAAGCGAAGCGCGCAGGCCCGAAGCTGGAAGCCGGGCCGGAGGCGTCAGCCGAGCGGAGCGAGGGAACGATGGAAGCCCGAAGGGGCGAGACACCGCAGGCGGCTCGATGCGCAGCACGACAGCGCGACCGGCCATGTCTGCTTGGCCGGGGACGCACGACTGTCCTACCATCCCCCTATGGAGGAAACCATCATCAACAACGACCCGTTGGAGCACATGCTTCACCGCTCCAATGCCTTGCACGAACGGCTGGATGAATTGCTGGGCAATGCCGAGTTCGATGGATCGCCCCGTGGCGAATCTGCCCTCGGCATGTGCTTGGTGGCTATGGAACATGCGGCGGCAATGCGAGCGTTGATGTCGCTGCGACTGCCCACGTCTGCCGTCGGCCTCATGCGCCTGCAGTTCGAGGCCATGACACGGGCAATGTGGCTGCTCTACGCAGCTAGCGACGCAGCGATCGACAAGTTGCTGGCGCCACTGACGCAGCAGAGCGAACAGGCAGCCAAGAATTTGCCTGGCGCCAGCGAAATGATTGAGCAGATCGGCAAGCGAGTCGGACAAGGCGCGCCGGCAGCCGCGCACCAGATGCTGTTGCACTTCAAGGATGTGACCTGGCACGGCATGAACTCATTCGTGCATGGCGGCATTCATCCGCTTCGGCGCAGTGTCGACGGCTTCCCGGTCGATCTTGCGCTGCAAGTGCTGCGCAGCTCGAACGGTCTGACGACCATGACCGGCATGACGATGGCTGTCCTCACCGGCGATGAAGCCGTGACCAAGCCCGTGAGCAAGATCCAGCCGGCATTCGCCGACTGCCTGCCGGATCTGCTGAAACCTTGAACGGGGCATCTTGCGACGCCCCGCGCAATCACTGAACGATTCGCCCAGCCAGGCGCGCATCGCGCGCATAGGCGCTCAACCGCTTTTCGGCCCGGAAAGACAGGTCACGTTCGATTGGCAGGCCCAGCCCGCCGCGCACGGCCGCCAGTTCGCCCAGGCTGACCCAGCCGATTTCCGGCATCCCCAGGCCCAGGTCGCAAAGACCAAAGGCGTGGTCGTGGTCGTCGGGATCAATCTCGGTCAGCAGCCAGGTCGCGCCGGCATCCGGCGTGAACAGCTTGACCACGGGCGCCGGATCGAAGTCCGGGTTCTCCAGTGATTTGCAGCCATTGGCCAGCAGCACGACGCGCTGCTCGTCAGTGATGAGTGCGTTGTTCATGGTGAACTCCTGAAAGGTTGCCGGGCGGAGTTGCCCGACCCTTCCGGGGCACGGCGCAGCGCAAGCAGTCAGGGGTCAACGACGGCCGCCAGGACGCAAGCGCCATCGGCGCGCAGCCCTTGACGGCGAGCACGCCGTGGCACGATGAAGGGAACAGCAAGACCGCCTCCCTTGCACCTTCACGTTCCCCGGTTCTCGGCAAGCGAAGCGCGCAGGCCCGCGCGGGCCGGAGTTGCGCCACCGGACGCAGCAAAAAGGGGGCCGAAGCCCCCTTGGTCAGATCAGGCCGCGTTCGGCGAATGATGTGGTGTTGCCGCCCGCGACGATGATGTGATCCAGAATGCGAACGTCCACAAGTGCCAGCGCCTCCTTGAGCCGCTGGGTCAGTGCCCTGTCGGCCGCGCTCGGCTCAGGATTCCCGCTCGGGTGGTTGTGCGAAACGATGACCGCCGCCGCATTGAGCCGCAGCGCCTGCTTGACCACTTCGCGCGGATACACCGATGCGCTATCGATGGTGCCTCGAAACATCTCGGCATATTCGATCAAGCAATGGTGCGTATCCAGGAACAGCACGGCGAACACCTCGTGCTCGAACCCAGCCAGCTTGGCGCGCAGGTACTCCTTGACCGCCACCGGCGAACTGAATGACGCACCGCGCTGCATCTTGTGCTCGATAGCCTGGCGCGCGGCCTCCAGAATCTGGTCAGTCGTCGCCAGCAGGTAGCGGCCCTGCGCATCACGCACCATCAGTGAGGTATCGAACGAGGAAAAAGACAGTTGCGACATGATCGTGCTCCGGTTGCTTGGGCGGAATTGCCCGGAACCGTCGCCAGCACGGCGCAGCGCAAGCAGTCAGGGGTCGCAGACGGCCGCCAGGACGCAAGCGCGCACAAGCGCGCGCCGCCCTTGACGGCGAGAACGCCGTGATATGGTGAAGGGAACAGCAAGACCGCCCACACCCCGCCCACTGCACACACCCGCCGTTGAGCAAGCGCAGCGCGCAGGCCCAACAGGGCCGAAGGCGTCAGGGATCAAAGCCGGATGGCCGCGATTCGGCACGAAGCGCGGGGCGCAGCCCGCGAACCCGACGGCGGTACGCCGGGACGCAACATCCAAGTACCACATCGAACCCGCTCCACTACGCCGCAGCAAGTTGTCCCGATAGGTATTGAACTTCACCATGTCTCCATGCAGCAGAACCATGGAGTCCGAGGTGGAACAGCTATCGCAAGCCCCCAATACCGCCGGCACCGATGTCGGCCTCCCCTTGCCAGGAACGGATGCCTACGAGGCTTTGCCGCAATTTCCAACGCGCAGTGTCCTTCCCTTCCGTCGCACCATTCGCCGGCAGGAACTGCGGCAGATCGTTCCCCTCGCCGAAACGACGATCTACGAAATGGAGCGTCGCGGTGAGTTCCCACGTCGCTTCAACCTGACACCACGCTGCGTGGTATGGGACTTGGCAGAAGTGGAAGCCTGGGTCGAAGAACGAAAGCAGGCTCCGCGCGCCGGCGTATCGAAACCGGATGTCCACTTACGAAAAACCCGCCCTGTCCGGGCGGGTTCGAGCGAGGCATAAGGCCAAGCAGCGGCGCTCATCCAATCAAAACCTCCAGTGCCTTGGATGTCGAGCGCGGCAATCGCTGCCCCTCCTTTGCCACGTTGACCTGCAAGGCCACCCGCGCCACCTCCAGCACGTCTTTGGCCAACGAGTAGCTGCCCTTGGCCTGCAACCACGCCAATACGTCCGCCAAATGCCAGATCGACGCGCTGCCTTCATGCACCGGCGCCGGAAAGCTGCCCGGATGCGCCAGCATCAGCTTGCGCATGTTCTGCCGCGACACGCCAACAATGTCGGCCACGTCAGTCAGACCCACCAGATCCGGCGCTACTTCGATCAATCGCGCGGTCGGTGCGGCGCCGCGCACATCGGCCAGCGCGCTACGCACGGCCTCGTCCGCATCCGCTGCCTCGCGGGTGAACTCTAGCGCCAACCGACCCGGCTGCCCAATGCCGATCAAGGCATCGTCGCAGCCGGCTTCGCCCAGGCGCTCCACCAGTGCATCCGTATCGCGGTCGTCGTCGGCGAGCTGGTATTTCAGAATGAAGGTGTATTCCATCGCGCTACTCCTTGGCACCATCATCAGCGTCGCGCTGCGGCCGGTGCGTGATGCAGTTGTCCACGACGCGCCGCAAGGCGCGCGCGTGGTTGCCGGGATTTTTCGGCGTGCTCCATACGCTGGTGATGCAGAACTCGCCGCAGCGACATTCTTCATCGTTGTAAGGGCAATACATCCGCCCCCAAGCGTGGCTGCCGCCGACTTCGACGCGCCAGCCCTGCCCTTCGGCATGCCTGAGAGCTTCCTCGACATCTTTCTTCGGATGAGGGGAACGAGCCATCAATGATCTCCAGTATGGGGATGAGTTGCTTGGTTGTCAAGTGACAACCAAGCAACTGTTTCAGGCTATCGCGCTCAACGCCGGCACCACCACGTTCGCCGGTAACAGCTTCGGCACGTACGTCTGCCCACCGCCCCAGGCATCGACGAGGTTGGCCCACTCTTGCAGCATGTGGCGCCGCTGCTCGGCGTACTCGGCCTTGTTGTAAACCGAGCGCGAGGAACGCCCGTCCTCGTGCGCCAGGCACTTCTCGATCCAGTCTCGGTTGAAGCCGATTTCGTTCAACAGCGTCGAGCCGGTCCGGCGCAGGTCATGGACGGTGAAGGGTTGCAGCGGCAGTCCCTTGGTCTTTGCCGCCTCCACCACGAGCCCCGTGACGCGATTCAAAGTGGCGTTGGACATGCACCGCTCTGCGTCATAGCGAGACGGAAAAACGAACCTTGATCCCGCCGCGCAGGCGTGCAACGTCACGAAGATGTCGAGCGTCTGGCGCGATAGATAGACCATGTGCGGGTTGCGCCCCTTCATCCGCTGCTTAGGAATCGTCCAGGTCTTGCTCTCGAAATCGACCTCATCCCAGGTGGCGTGGATCAGTTCGCTCTTGCGTACCAGCGTCAGCAGGATCAAGCGCAGCGCCAGCTTGATGGTCGGATAGGTCGCCACCGATTCCATCTGCTGCATGAACAGCCGGATCTCCAGCGGAGACAAGGCACGATCTTTCGGCACAAAGGTGGCGATCGAGGCCGCGCCCACGCTGTCGGCGGGGTTATCCACCTTCTCACCGTGGGCGATGGCGTAGATGTAGACCTGCTTCACGATGTCCCGAATCTGTACCGCCGTCGCCGGCGCCCCACGCTCCTTGACCTTGTTGCACAAGGCCCGCAGGTCTTCGGCCTGGATTTCGGTCAGCAGGCGATTCTGGAAGACCGGCAGGATGTCCCGGTCGATGATGTGCTTGCGCATGGCGCGGGTGCTGTCGGCCAGCCTTGCGTTGGCCAGCCACGTCTCCATCGCCGCGCCGAAGGTCTTGATGGCGACCACCCGGCGTTTCTCACGCTGCTTTTCCAGCGCGGGCGAGACACCCTTGAGAACGGCTTTGCGCGCGTCCAGCAGCAGTTCGCGCGCCATTGCCAGCGAGATGCCACCAGGGCCATAGCGTCCGAGGGTCAGTGTCTCGCGGCGGCCGTGGAGCCGGTAGTCGTAGCGGAACGTGATCGTTCCGCCAGGCGATACCGTCACGTACATCCCGTCTCGGTCAGAAGTCTTATAAATCTTGGACTTAGGCTTGAAATTACGTAGTGCGGCGTCGGTCAGCATCGAGGTTTCCTCCGGCATGTGACGGATTTACCGTCAGGTTTTACCGTCAGGGACCTGGAGACCTGCTGATGCCCGGAAAGCCCCATGAAACAAGCTTTCCCGAGAAGGCTTTTACCGTCAAAGACGGTAAAAGTCTGAATAGTGAACGAGAGTGTCTTAATCCGGCCTCGATTTTTACCGTCAGCTCTACCGTCAACTTTTTCTGCTGGCCGGCGATAGCTACCGATAGCTGTTGCGACGTATTTTCTTCTAAATCAACACGTTACGTCAGTTTTTCGATAGCTGGCGATAGTCCTCGAAGGACGTCAATTCACTCCCACTCTATTGTAAACAAGACATTTTTATCTTTTATATTCAATGGCTTATTTTCCTGCTAATTGGTAATACCATGAAAAATACCATGCTCAGAAAAGGCTTAACAATATTTTGAAAAATTGCCTACTGAGCGCTGCCGCACAGCTCCATAGGCCGCTTTCCTGGCTTTGCTTCCAGATGTATGCTCTTCTGCTCCTGCAGCTAATGGATCACCGCAAACAGGTTACTCGCCTGGGGATTCCCTTTCGACCCGAGCATCCGTATGAGACTCATGCTCGATTATTATTATAGAAGCCCCCATGAATAAATCGCTCATCATTTTCGGCATCGTCAACATAACCTCGGACAGTTTCTCCGATGGAGGCCGGTATCTGGCGCCAGACGCAGCCATTGCGCAGGCGCGTAAGCTGATGGCCGAGGGGGCAGATGTGATCGACCTCGGTCCGGCATCCAGCAATCCCGACGCCGCGCCTGTTTCGTCCGACACAGAAATCGCGCGTATCGCGCCGGTGCTGGACGCGCTCAAGGCAGATGGCATTCCCGTCTCGCTCGACAGTTATCAACCCGCGACGCAAGCCTATGCCTTGTCGCGTGGTGTGGCCTATCTCAATGATATTCGCGGTTTTCCAGACGCTGCGTTCTATCCGCAATTGGCGAAATCATCTGCCAAACTCGTCGTTATGCATTCGGTGCAAGACGGGCAGGCAGATCGGCGCGAGGCACCCGCTGGCGACATCATGGATCACATTGCGGCGTTCTTTGACGCGCGCATCGCGGCGCTGACGGGTGCCGGTATCAAACGCAACCGCCTTGTCCTTGATCCCGGCATGGGGTTTTTTCTGGGGGCTGCTCCCGAAACCTCGCTCTCGGTGCTGGCGCGGTTCGATGAATTGCGGCTGCGCTTCGATTTGCCGGTGCTTCTGTCTGTTTCGCGCAAATCCTTTCTGCGCGCGCTCACAGGCCGTGGTCCGGGGGATGTCGGGGCCGCGACACTCGCTGCAGAGCTTGCCGCCGCCGCAGGTGGAGCTGACTTCATCCGCACACACGAGCCGCGCCCCTTGCGCGACGGGCTGGCGGTATTGGCGGCGCTGAAAGAAACCGCAAGAATTCGTTAACTGCACATTCGGGATATTTCTCTATATTCGCGGTTCAGCAGGCATGTCCCCTTTGAGGGCGACCCGACGACAGGATAATCGACCTTATGGTGCGCAAATATTTCGGCACAGACGGTATTCGTGGCAAAGCCAACGAAGGCGCGATGACGGCGGAAACCGCCTTGCGCGTCGGCATGGCGGCTGGCCGTGTCTTTCGTCGCGGTGACCACCGCCATCGTGTCGTGATCGGCAAGGATACGCGCCTGTCGGGCTATATGCTTGAACCCGCGCTCACAGCCGGTTTCACCTCGATGGGCATGGACGTATTCCTTTTTGGCCCGCTGCCGACAACGTATAGGAAGAATAAACGCCCTTTTCACCCAAGTCCAACAGCTTTGGACCGCAGTTGACTCTTTCGACACCCCTGCGATGCAACCCAATCCGGCTGACGGGGAGCCAGCAACGCTGAAAATTTACCCTCCTCTTTCCCACTAGCGGCTCCTTTTCCGACAACCAGCACGGCGGATCCCTGCCGCGGCGCTGTGAACGCAGCATTTTGATTGGTATCGTTGGCCTTCAGGCTCGTCAGTCAAACAGACCCAGGAGCAGCTCAGCCGGTGGCGCCCGGCTTTCGGGTAACGTCCTGGTCCCGCTGGTTTCGGCTTTGTGCTTCAGGTGATCAAGGATCTGCTTGATCACTATAGGGTCTTCAATGCAGGCGATGACTTTCATGGCGCCGCCGCAGCCGCTGCAGGTCTCGATGTCGATATTGAAAACACGCTTGAGCCGTTGCGCCCATGTCATCGACGCTCGCCGTTGTGCTGGTGTTGCCGGTTCATCAGCCACCCTGACCTTGTTGCCCCTGCCCCGTTTTGCCGGCGTGACCAACGCCCGGTGCCGACTGTTGGGTGCGAACACCCCGTGGAAGCGGGTTAGGTTGACTCTGGGCTTCGGTACCAGGGCGGCCAGCCTTGCAATGAAATCCAATGGTTCGAAAATGACGTGCGTGGTGCCGTCCCGGTACGGCGTCTTGAGCTGGTAGCGCACGTTGCCGCCTCGTGTTAACGACAGCCGCTTCTCGGATACCGCCGGGCGGCTGATGTACCGGCACAGCCGTTCGAGCTTCTTGCGTTCATCGGCCCTGGCCGCCACGCCGGCGTGCAGGCTGGACCCGGCTACCTTGCCAATCCCGTCACCGAACGGATCACCACTGGTCGGCAGAGTTTGCAAAGTGAACACCTTTCGCCCCGCCTGTGAACCGACAGCGATACGGTAAGTGATCGAGTGCCCCAGCAGGGGTGTCATCGGGTCGTCATCCACCGCATCCGAGGCCAGATAGCTGTTTTCGACATCCCGTTCCAGCAGGCCTTGCCGTTCCAGATAGCGACCCACCCGGTGGGCGATGGTGTGCGTCAGCTGGGTGAGCTCTGGGCTGGTCGGCGCCTTGACCCAGCGGAAACGCGCTGAGCCGTGGGATTGCTCGACATACACACCGTCGAGAAACAGCATGTGGAAGTGAACATTCAGATTGAGCGCCGATCCAAAACGCTGGATCAGGGTGACCGCGCCCGTCTTGGCCACTTGGTGGGTATGGCCCGCTTTCTTGACCAGGTGCGTGGCAATGACGCGGTAAACGATGCCCAGCACCCACCCCATGATCTCGGGCCGGCTGGCAAACAGGAAACGCAGCTGAAACGGGAAGCTCAACACCCACTGACGCATGGGTTGTTCAGGCAGTACTTCATCAACCAGCAAGGCGGCACTTTCGGCCATCCGCCGCGCCCCACAGCTCGGGCAGAAACCGCGACGCTTACAGCTGAAAGCGACCAGGTGCTCGGCGTGGCAAGACTCGCAGCGAACCCGTAGAAAGCCATGCTCCAGCCGCCCGCATTGGAGAAATTCTTCAAATTCCCGTTGCACATAGCCCGGCAATTCCTTTCCCTGCTCTGCCATAAGCGCAGCGAATGCCGGGTAATACTCGTCAACGATCTGATAGAGAAGGGTTTGCTCGGGTCGGTGGCTCTGGTAACGACCAGTATCCCGATCCCGGCTGGCCGTCCTGGCCGCCACATGAGGCATGTTCCGCGTCCTTGCAATACTGTGTTTACATACAGTCTATCGCTTAGCGGAAAGTTCTTTTACCCTCAGCCGAAATGCCTGCCGTTGCTAGACATTGCCAGCCAGTGCCCGTCACTCCCACTCGATTGTAAACAAGCACACAAAACCCTTTAGTGACAACAATTTGCAAGAACTATCAGGCTCAGTGCCATGAAAAATACCATGACCAGATCATGAGGTTGAACACGGCTTGCGCCGGCAGCGTTCACGCTCCTGGTCGGCGATCTCGCCCGGCTGCAATGCTAGCTCAGCATCGGTCATGCGCTCCAGCACGTCGCGTAGGCGGATGGTGCAAGGAATGGGCGGCAGCTCGAACTCATAGCCGCCGGCGATCATTTCGGCCGCAATCTCCTCGGTGATGAAAAACGGCTCGTCGTCTTGGTTCGGCTTCTTCATGCCCTTTCCTCCTGGCGCTCATCCTGGCCGACAGCGGCCAGGGCATCGGCTTCCGTCAATGCGTCCTCCACGAACGCGCCGTGCTGCTTCGCTTCGGCCTGGCTGACCTCGGCCCATATCCGTTTCACCTGGGCCGCACTGTACCCGGCCAGATCGGCGGTCTTGTTGATGCTGTAGCCGGACTTGCGCAGCGCGACAACTTGGGCGCGGCGCTTCGGATCAGCACGGCGGCCCTTGTACCGCCCGGCCTGGCGGGCCAACTCAATGCCTTGGCGCTGGCGTTCGCGCCTGTCCTCGTAGTCGTCGCGGGCCATCTGCAAGGCCAGGCGAAAAAGCATGATCTGCACGGCTTCCAGCACGATCTTGGCGACGCCCTGGGCCTCGGCCGCCAGGTCGGATAGATCGACCACGCCAGGGACGGCCAGGCGTGCGCCTTTGGCCTGTATCGAGGCCACCAGGCGCTCGGCCTCGGGCAAAGGTAGGCGGCTGATGCGGTCGATCTTCTCGGCAATGACCACCTCGCCGGGCTGTAGGTCGCCGATCATGCGCAGCAGCTCAGGCCGGTCGGCGCGTGCGCCGGATGCCTTCTCACGGTAGATGCCGGCGACGTAGTAGCCGGCGGCCTTCGCGGCCGTAGTGATCGCCTCTTGGCGTTCCAAGTCCTGCGCGTCGGTGCTGACGCGCAGATAGACCCGCGCCACCATCGGCGCGGCTACTGGCTTCGTCCTGCGCATACTTGCGGGCTCCTTTGGGCATACTCAAATGCACCCATCTTAAACTGGCAGGCCAATTTATCACATATCGATCTAAATGCGCCTAGCTCATTTTTACAGCTTAAATGAGCTATTGAGCACACTCCATATTTCGACTATTATTGAAACATGGAAACGATAAATGCTGTAGCCGCCCTGGCGGCCATCGCTCAAGAATCGCGCCTCGCGGTGTTCCGGCTTCTCGTCCAGGCCGGCCCCGCCGGCATGGCCGCCGGAAAAATCAGCGAAGCGGCCGGCATCCCGCCGTCTTCGCTATCCTTCCACCTGAAAGAGCTGGCACACGCCGGCATGGTCACGTCGCGGCAAGAAGGCCGATTTGTGATCTACGAGGCGAACTTTTCGACGGCCACTAACCTGGTGGCCTTTCTCACGGAAAACTGCTGCGGCGGCCAGGTGTGCAACCTGTCTTGCACCACGGAAGCCGGGAAGGTGTTGGCATGAGACTTCGCCATCTTTCCGACCCCGATTCTTTGCCCGCTTTGGACAAATCCTTTGCCATCGAGCGCCCGGCGCTCGGGCTGGCACCCGACGCCCCGCCGGTGCGTATCCTGCTGCTGTATGGCTCGCTGCGCGCCCGCTCGTTCTCACGGCTGGCCGTCGAGGAAGCGGCCCGGCTGCTGCAATTCTTTGGCGCAGAAACACGCATCTTCGACCCGTCCGATTTGCCGTTGCCCGATCAAGTGCAAAGCGACGATCACCCGGCCGTCAAGGAGCTGCGCGCCCTGTCCGAGTGGTCAGAGGGACAAGTCTGGTGCAGCCCGGAACGCCACGGTCAGATTACCAGTGTCATGAAGGCGCAGATTGACCATCTGCCGCTTGAAATGGCCGGCATCCGGCCGACCCAAGGCCGCACCCTGGCCGTGATGCAGGTATCCGGCGGCTCGCAGAGCTTCAACGCCGTGAACACCTTGCGTCTGCTCGGCCGCTGGATGCGAATGTTCACCATTCCGAACCAGTCGAGTATCGCCAAAGCGTTCCAAGAGTTCGACGCGGCGGGCCGCATGAAGCCCTCGCCGTACTACGACCGAATAGCCGATGTGATGGAAGAACTGGTGCGCTTCACGGCGCTGGTACGGCCGCACCGTGAAGCACTGACAGACCGCTATTCCGAACGGAAAGCGGCCGGCCACGTCATCGACGAGGCCACCGATCTTTCATCCATCGCCATTGCTCCCCAGCCACTACCAGAAAGCGAAACATCATGACCGAAAGAATCTATAACGTCCTCATCCTCTGCACCGGCAATTCGGCGCGCAGCATCATGGCCGAAGCTCTCATCAACACGATGGGGCAAGGGCGCTTCCGCGCCTACAGCGCCGGCAGTCACCCAACCGGCAAGGTCAATCCCTTCGCCGTCGAAAAGGTGGAGTCGGTGAATTACCCGACCGAGAATCTGCGCAGCAAGAGCTGGGACGAGTACGCCACGCCCGACGCACCGAAGATGGACTTCATCATCACCGTCTGCGACAACGCCGCCGGCGAAATGTGTCCGGTGTGGCCTGGTCAGCCGATCTCGGCGCATTGGGGATTTGAAGACCCGGCCGCCGTCGAAGGCACTGACGCCGAGAAGCGCCGGGCCTTCGAACAAACCTTCCGGCACATGATGAACCGCGTCCGCCTGTTCGTGAATCTGCCTCTCAAAATGCTTGACCAGACGGCCATCAAGCGCGAGCTGGCGAACATCGGCAAGACCGAGCAGGAAGCATGAGCGCCGGCGCACAGGCCATCGCCGCGAAGCCGCGCCAGGCCCCGATGAGCGGCTTCGAGCGTTACCTGACGCTGTGGGTGGCCCTGTGCATCGTCGCCGGTGTTGCGCTCGGCCAGGGCCTTCCTGACGTGTTCCAGGCCATAGGCCGCATGGAAGTGGCCCAGGTCAATTTGCCGGTGGGCCTGCTGATTTGGGTAATGATCGTCCCGATGCTGGTCAAGATCGACTTCGGGGCGCTGCACCAGGTCAAAGAGCATTGGCGCGGCATCGGCGTCACGCTGTTCGTGAATTGGGCCGTCAAGCCATTCTCGATGGCCCTGCTGGGGTGGCTGTTCATCCGACAAGTGTTCGCTCCGTTCCTGCCGGCCGATCAACTGGACAGCTACATCGCGGGCTTGATCTTGCTGGCCGCCGCGCCCTGCACGGCAATGGTGTTCGTGTGGAGCCGCCTTACCAACGGCGACCCGCTTTTCACGCTCTCGCAAGTGGCTCTGAACGACGCCATCATGATCGTGGCCTTCGCGCCCATCGTCGGCCTGCTGCTGGGCATGTCCTCGATCTCGGTGCCTTGGGACACGCTGCTGATTTCGGTCGTGCTCTACATCATCGTGCCGGTGATCCTGGCGCAGCTCTTGCGGCGGCATCTGCTCAAGCAAGGACAGGCCGCCTTTGAACGGGCCATGCAGAAGATCGGGCCGTGGTCGATGGCCGCGCTGCTGCTGACGTTGGTTCTACTGTTCGCCTTCCAGGGCGAGGCCATCATCCGGCAGCCGTTAGTGATCGCCATGCTAGCCGTGCCGATCTTGATTCAAGTGTTCTTCAATTCCGGGTTAGCCTACTGGCTGAACAAGCGGGCGGGGGAAAAGCACTCTGTCGCCTGTCCTTCGGCCCTGATCGGTGCCAGCAACTTCTTCGAGCTGGCCGTGGCGGCCGCCATCAGCTTGTTCGGTCTGCACTCCGGCGCTGCATTGGCAACCGTGGTCGGCGTCCTGGTCGAAGTGCCGGTGATGCTGCTGGTCGTGCGCGTGGTGAATCGCTCGAAGAGCTGGTACGAACGAGGTTGAACATGAGTAGGAAAAAACTGAGGAAATGATTGCAGATTGCCGCGCCGGCCGCTTCCTGGCGCATTCGATCACTGACCTGGAACACCTAGTATCCATGCTTGCTGAGGTCGCCCGATGACAGACCCAAAGAACCTAGAGAACAGGCTGCATGAGAAGGCCGACACGGCCCGCGCCGTTTCCACTGGTCGGGTGCGCTACACACTGGCCGAACTACTGGCCGACGCGGAAGCATCCGGGGCTTACCCGCTGCCGCCGGAGGAACGCGAATGGATGGATGCGCCGTCTGTGGGTCGGGAATGGCCAAACAGTGAAGATTGAAAAAGGCGGCCAGTTCGAGTGGCCGCCCTTTCGTCATTAGCTGCACGCTTGGCGCAAGGCGTTCATTGCTTCTTGAAAATCAGCCTGTGTCGCCCGGCCCGTTTCAGCTTGGTAGTACACCACCATAAAAGCATTAGCGACGGCTTCGGCCAATGGCCCAAGGCTCCGCGCTTCCGCTTGGTTGATGTACTCCAAAGAAGAAAGAATAGCCGCTGCTTGATGCACTGCTTGCCCTGGTTCGATAATATGTTGTGTTGTCATAATTCACCTCTCCAGTAGGTGTTGATTGAAAGTGCCGGGCTGGTTGTGGCCAGCCCGGTGCGCCTACAGGTACAGCCCCGCCGCCTCCGCGAATGCTGACCGCTCATTCCTGCCGCCATTAACCTCAATACTTATCGGCTTAGTTTCGCTCTCTCTCATAGGGTCTGGCCGTGATACAAAAGCGGCTGTTTCTGTCTCTGCATCGACCTCGGTCGATTGATCACCCAGCGGCGAAATAAATACCTGGCTGACTTCTTCCCTTGGCGCTTCATCCAGGGCCGCCAATGCGGCCATGTATGTTGATGTCGTCATCGTGCTAACTCCTGACTTCGTTACTATCTGGGCCAGAATCGGCGCCCAAGCTATTGCCCTCGAACTGGCCAGATTGGCTTGCTTCTTTCGGCTCCATGCTTTCGCGTATCGAAGCAGCCAGTTTTCCGCCTGTGGTTTCGCTCACTCGCTCCTGGAATCCCTGCTTCACTTGAGAGCCGACACCCTTGGCTAACTCGGAGGCCGTGCCTGTGGCCAGCTTCGCGGCCTTGGCAAAGCCGCCACCGCTTGAGCTACTGCCGCTGTCACCAAAGCCAGCCGCTTGGGCGAATGGGCTACTGCCAGCAGTACCCGCTTCACCACCACCGTTTCCGCCACTGCTGACAACTGACCCCATGCTGGACATGTCACCGCCGGTTTCCATACTCGCTGATGCTTTCTGAAAAGCCGCTTGGAGTGCACTTGCACCTCCGGCTGCACCGGCTGCGGCACCCATAACCGCTTTACCTGCCAGGGCAGCGCCGCCAGTTGCCATACTGGCCGCCGTCACCGCCGCCCCAACTGCCGCACCCGCACCGAAGTTTCCAATTCCACCGGCTGCGCCAATACCACCACCAGACACAAGACCAGAAATCATCGGCGGAACTTTGTTGACCAAGAAAAGCAAGATGACCGATATAACCAACATCACGGCCAGTTCCTGGGATGCCATGTTCTCGCTGATTTGCGTGTAGTAGTGATTGATGAACTCTTTGCCAATCGCAACCAGAAGCACCATTGCCATAAGCTGTGCGGCCAGGCCCAGCACGGTCTTGTAGTAATTGATCGCCATGTCGGAAGTCCAACGACTTCCACCAAAGCCAAGGAAGAACACACCGGCATACAACAGAATCCAGGCTGATGCGAGCAACAGCAACAGGTTGACCGCAATCAACGCCAGGACAAACAAAACAGCCAGGGCCATTAGCTCCATGACCAGAGCAGTTGCCATCTGCCGCCATCCCAGCTCCGAGGTGGCCTGTACTGTGCGGTTGTATAACTCGAAACCAAGATCAAGGATGCTGGAGGGCCCAAGATTGCTATTGGAAAGTCCCCCCGCCTGCGCGCCCAGAGTTTGCAATGACTGAACAATCGTACCGGCGATATTCATGCCCTGGTTCGCATTCGTCAGCAACCACCAGAAAAAGCCGGTGAAGATCGTGAAGCGAACGAACTCCGCGAAGAACTCGCCAATGTCGGCCTTGCGCAAAGCCATCATGCCGAATGTCCAGACCATCGAAATCACAACCAGCGTCCAGAACAAACGCGATGCAGCGGACTCAATAGCTGGCCCCCATGTTGCGGCAGCATCATGAAAACGCTTGAGCACATCATTCATAACACCGCTGCTACTTAGCTCCTGCGCCATTGCAGGTTCAGCCAGCACCATTGTGGCGACCATCATCAAGCCACCTAGAGCAATTTTCTTTCTCATGGCGACCACCTCAATAATCATCTTTAGGGCTGGGCTTGAACTCCCACTGACGCATCTGCTTGGCCTTCTGGAATGCTCTGCATTCCTCGGTAAAGGCCTCTCGGTTCGCTTCGCTGCGCATTTCATTCAGTGCTGCCTGGAACGCATCGGGGGCACACGTCGCCGCATTTGGTTCGGGCATCCTTTCCTGTTCACATCCAGCCAACAACAGCAACGTAGCCGCGGTAGTAAAAAAGATTTTTTTCATCTCACCGCCTCCCTAGTAGTTGTCTGCCGGACTCGGGCGAAACGTCCAGGTACGCATTTGCTCGGCCCTGGCATCACCTCGCGCCTCGGCATCGAGTTCTGCTGCAATCCGGGCTGCCTCCGCGTTGTGTTGGGCGGTCAACATGGTGCGAATCTGCAAGAGCTGATTGGCCTGCTGGCTGGCGAGCTGGTTGGCGTAGCCGATGGCCTGTAGCTGGCCAGTTGCACCCTGGGCCGCGCCTTGCAGCCGCTCCAGGGTACGGGCGTCATCCTTCAAAGCCTTTTGCTGGTCGGCAACGGTCTGGAACAGGGCATCGTTGGCCTTCTTTTGCGACTCTGACGCCAGGCGGCGGTTCTCTTCCATCGCTGCCTTTTCGGCCGGCGTGCATCCGCCGCTGCCGTTGAAGCATGGCGAGCTGCGGTAATAGGCCACGTCCTGAAACTTGGCCAGGTAACGATCCAGGCTGCCTAGCTGGTTCTCGTAATAGGCCAGCGTGTTTTGCGCGGCAATCAGCCGGTTGATCGTAGTCTGCGCCTGATCCCAGATATACGCGGCTGGGGCCATCGTGTTCTGGAGCTGATTTTCGTACTGCTGCAACTGGGTCTGGTACTGCTCAATCTGCTTGAGCGTCTGCGCCACCGACTCGATGGCCGTCATGATGTTCTGGGCCAGGTTGCCGCCGTCGATGACGGGGATACCAGCTTGCACAGGGGCGGTGGTAGTGGTGATAAAGCCGGTTGCGAGTGCAACGGCTAGAGCGGTTTTTTTAGCCGCTAAAATTTTGGACTTCATGGTCGTACTCCGTCGATGAAAAGAAGGCATTGCCTTGACCAAGCGTTGTGCTTGTTCTCGGCAACGTTTCATCGAAGAGCTACGCCACTAGCTGATCGGTATTGCCCTTGGCGCTGAGGCCCGGACTTACAAACGTAAAACTACTCTGTTTTTTTATCGCTTTCGGACAAGCCAACTTCCCGGCCAATCTCTTCAAGCTCTAGCGGCTGTACTGCCGCCGTCAGTATTTCGCGTATTTCCGCGTCGGTGCTCCTATCGTTGAGCGCTGCTCGAACTTTCAACGCACGGTGCACCTCGGCGGGTAAATTCCTGATAAGCACATTTGCCATATCAATACCCTTTTGGTGTACCCGACAACCATGCTATCAAAGATATTAAAAATAGCAAGACCTATACTCTTGCAACCGGCGGTAGCCGATCAGCCCCGCAGGGCAGGATTCCCGTTGAGTGCCCCCGGCGCGAATAAGGGACAGTGAAGATAGATAACCGGCTTGCCGGTTAGCTAACTTCACCCATCCTGCCCGCATTTCACCCACTATTGAAAATCTAGCGCATATCGAACGTAAAGCGTTTTATCGTCAAACAAACACCGATTCTTGGCAACATAACCGTAATCGTCACCAAATCGGCCTGCAATCGACATAGTCGCTTCAAAATCGCTGCTCAATCGGCTTTAAATCGGAACCTAAAATGCCAACAATCGACACAAACCATTCGCCCCGATGGGGCGAGTTGGACGCCAAAAAAGAAGGGCATAACCCGCCCCTCAAGTGTCAATGAACACAAGAAATTTGCCTCCCCTCCCGTCATACCACTAAGGCGACGTATTGATACTTGAGGGGCAACCTTTCCTGATGTTGACACCTTCACGCAGGTTACTGGTTATGGGCGTCCAACACACACGGCTCATTCCTGCTTGGTAATAATAAGAATAATAATCTTCTTATTATTCTTACCGAACGAATGGGCACTGCTTAGCCATTTCACGTTTCGAGCCAAGGTTTCAGTACAGATAACTACAAGTGCACACAGCGGCCCTCCAGCACCGTTAGACGCAGATTCTGCTTCAGCTCATGGAATAAGGGACTCCGGGTTGTTTTCCCCTCTCACAAGGCGTTTCAGCGGCCACTGAAGCCGCCTTCTCTTCTTGGCGTTAAACCATCGGCCTATGGCCGATTGATAAAGCCCGCCAGGGCTTTATTGGCAAGGTCAGAACGCGCCCTCAAGGCGCGAGCTGCACCGCGCATGATGGATTATCTTTAGATAATCTTGGATGGATTTCCCAAACTGCCCGCAAAGCAGCGCACCGTCTGGGTTTTCCAAATTGGGACGGGGAACGTTACGACGGCAGAAGGGGAGCGTTACGACGGTAACAAGGGAACGTTACGACGGTAAACGGGTGCAGTTGCCGTGGGGCCAGGCCTCTTGATCTCCCATTTTCCCTTGGCGTATTCGTTCACTACCCAACCCACGGCGGCAAGTTCGGCCAGTGCCTTCCGGGCAGTCTGACGGCGTTTTTTCATAGCTTCGGCATTGGCTTCATCTGGCCAGACATAGCCGCAAAGCGTGTCCAGTTCCACGCGCCCGGATTTGCCGGGGTCGATCCAGCCGCATAGCCGTTGGTGCATCAGCCGTGCCGGATCAGTCTGTAGCACCCGCACTTCCGCCATGTCGATACGGGCATATGGACGATGCCCCAGGATCGCTTCGGCAATACGCGGATTCAGGGCAACCCATAGCCTGCCGTCCGTCTCGTCAAAAGCATGACTCATCAGGTGGAACGCGGCTTGCCGCCGTCCCTTCGTCACAAGGATGGTGACGTTCGACATGCGCAGCAGGCTGGCTTTGAGCGCCTTGATGTTGTCGCCGCTATCCGTCATGCCCGTTTCTGAGAGCAGTTTGGTCAGGCTCTCACGAACCACCAAGCCGTCTTGCTCAATGGCTTCGAAACGGGGTTCAAGGAATAGCCGTAGCTGTCGCCCCGTCTCACTGGTCGGTTCCGGGGTTAGCAAGATGCCGTTCGGGCCGCCAAGGGCCACGATGCCTTGCAAAAGACGCATATCATCGGCCCCGAGAGGTTCGAATCCGACGAAACGCATGGATTCGTCCTCGCCAAAGGTGTAGGTCACGTCCAGCTTGCAGCGTTTGCGATCGCCACGCTTGAGGCTGCGGAACAGGCCAGGTGCCAAACAGTGCGCGGGATCATGTCGGACGTGGGTCAGGTCATGCTTAGGCTTCTTCACGCTGTCTCCTTTTCACCTTGCACTGCCGCTCCAGTACAGCAGGCTTCAACACGCCGCCGTCGTGCCGTCTAAACCAGAGTTCTTGAAAAGGTGCGCCATAGTTGGCCTTGCTGACGCCAAAGCGGACAAAATACCCACGCTGACAATCATCGACCCCCAGTATCTCGGCCTCGCCTTGCGTCATGCCGGATAGGTACGATTGCCAACGGATGTTATCAACCAGTACGGACGATCCACGACTGGCCTGCTGTTGATCGCCCGACCCCATCATGGCTGCGCTTTTACTCGCGTGGTGCAGAAACACAATGGAGCAGCCTGTATCAGCGGCTATGGCCTCCATGTGCCCAACAACCTGCGCCATCGGCCCGCTAGCGTTCTCCTCCTCAATGTGGAAGCGCCGCAAAGTGTCCAAGATCATCAAGCGACGACCTTCAGCGGCTCGTTTGAGAGCATCGAACCAGCTAGCAGCCATGATGTTTGGGCATTTACCGATCAAGGGTTCAATGAGCAAACCATCAGCCACGGCTTGCCGTTCCGCTGCGCTGAGGTGTGCCCCAAGGGCGTGCAGACGATGGTGAATAGCGGCCGGTGGATCTTCAGCAGGCAGATAGACCACTTGCCCGGTGGGAAACTCGCCTATTTCAAGTAAATCAGGCCCGCCTGCAATCTGTGCAGCCAATTGAAGGGCCAACATGGATTTACCAGCCCCACCAGGCGACACAAGAGCACCAACAGTGCCAGCAACCATATTAGGCAGAACATAATCAATGGGTGGCGGCAATTCCGTGAAAGCCGCCATAAGATCAAGAGCCATATAACTAGCCCTCTATAGGGCCAGGTCGCGCAGCTTGATCACCCGATGATTTACGTGCCTCAATCCACTCTTCGACCTCTGACAAATCCCAGGCGACATTTCTACTGGTTAACGCGATACGGCGTGGAAAATCCCCTCGCTGCTCCAGGTTATAAATTGTTCGTGTCGAAAGCGGGATCATCTCCAGGAGCTTCTTCCTGTTGATGAGGGTCTTTATATTTTGCATGGGTCAATACCTCTCAAATGAATAGTTGCTATTCATCGAGTAGCTGCGCGAAGCAGCTAATCGGTAATTGACCTGCCCGATGCCAATGGCGGCCTTATTTATAAATTCACGGCATCAACTTCAATGCTATCAAAGATAGCAAAAACATCAACCCTTACTGCCTCCCGAAGTCCACTCATCAATCATATCGGCCCAATCCTGCAACATCGCCGCCCGCTGCTCGCGGTACTCAGCCTTGTTGTAGACAGCCCTCACGCCCTTCTGCTCGTGCGCCAGGCACTTCTCGATCCAGTCGGTGTTGTAGCCGGCCTCATGCAACAGCGTGCTGGCTGTGCGCCGCAAATCATGCGGTCCGAACTTGGTAAGTGACTTCCCATCTTTCTGCGCCGCCTTGTAAGTCAGCGTCAGCACCTGGTTAAGTGTGGCAGCGCTCATCGGCGCATCCGAGTCGTACCGTGATGGCAAAACGAAGTCGGAACCACCGGCAAAGGTTTTCATGGCAATGAAAATATCCAGAGCCTGCTGGGACAGAAATACCAGGTGCGGGTTACGGCGTTTCATCCGCTCCTTTGGAATCGTCCACAACGCTTCGCTGAAATTGATCTCGCTCCAGGTCGCATTGGTCAGCTCGCTCTTGCGCACCATCGTCAGCAATAACAGCTTGGCCGCCGCACGGTTTGTTGGGCTTGTGCCCACTCGCTCCATGTACTGGTACATCAGCCCAATTTCTTCTGGCGTCAACGCTCGGTCACGTGGCTCGAATCGAGCGATGCTTGTTGGGCGCACCAGTTCTGCCGGGTTTTCGACCTTCTGCCCACGCTCGATGGCCCAGCGAAATACCTGCAACACGATTTCACGCACATGAACGGCGGTGGCCGGTGCGCCTCGCTCAACAATGGCATCAGCCAGCGCCCGCAAGTCTTCGTGGGTGATCTCCACCAGCTTCTGATTGCTGAATTTCGGCTTCAGCTCACGCTCATAAACCGAGCGGCGCATATCGCGGGTGGAGTCGGCCATCTGGTAGCCACGCAGCCACTTCTCCGCCCAGGCACCGAACGTCTCTGCATCTTTCACCCGCGCCTTGTCTCGGGCTTTCTCCTTGGCCGGCGACTTGCCCGCCGCAACCATCTTCTTGGCGTCACCCAACAGCTCGCGGGCTTCGGCCAGGGTGATGCCACCGACACCATAACGCCCAAAGGTGATGGTCTCCTGCCGACCGTTGATTGAGTAGTTGTAACGGAACGAGATGGAGCCGGCTGGAGTCACTGCCACATAGAGACCTTCCCGGTCATTCACTTTGTAGAGTTTGTCCCTGGGCTTGAGATTGCGCAGCTTGGTATCGGTCAGCATGTACCTTGTCCTTCTTCGTCTCCGATACCATGCTGAAAAAATCTCGAATTTATCGTATTTTTTCTTACGAAACAGTAACTTATAGAATATTAATACCATGAACACACAAAAGAACGCAGCATGGTATCGGCATCAATCATGGCATCGCCAAACCATAATACCAGCTTTAATGCCATGCTCAAACGGTGCTTGGCGCTTCCTCCCGTTGCCAGATCGTGCCAAACACAAACAAAAAAAAGCCCGCAATTACGCGGGCTTAGCGGCATTTCATGCCATCAGGTGCCTGGCTGTGCCAGACGCGGAATCATTCCCACTCGATCGTCGCCGGCGGCTTGCCGGAGATGTCGTAGACCACGCGTGACACGCCACGCAGTTCATTGATGATGCGGTTGGAGACGCGGCCGAGGAAGTCGTACGGCAGGTGCGCCCAATGCGCGGTCATGAAGTCGATGGTCTCAACGGCACGCAGTGCGATCACCCACTCATACGCACGCGCATCGCCAACGACGCCCACCGACTTGACCGGCAGGAACACGGCAAACGCCTGGCTGGTCTTGTCGTACAGATCAGCTGCACGCAGTTCTTCGATGAAGATCGCATCGGCCTTGCCCAGCAGTTCTGCGTATTCGCGCTTCACTTCGCCGAGGATGCGCACGCCCAGGCCCGGGCCCGGGAACGGATGGCGGTAGACCATGGTGCGCGGCAGGCCGAGCTCGACGCCGAGGCGACGTACTTCGTCCTTGAACAACTCACGCAGCGGCTCGACCAGCTTGAGCTTCATGTCTTCCGGCAGGCCGCCCACATTGTGGTGGCTCTTGATGACGTGGGCCTTGCCGGTCTTGCTGCCGGCCGACTCGATCACGTCCGGATAGATGGTGCCCTGTGCCAGCCACTTGGCGTTGCTCAGCTTGTTCGACTCTTCGTCGAAGATCTCGACGAACAGGTTGCCGATGATCTTGCGCTTGGCTTCCGGATCGCTGACGCCTTCCAGGGCCTTGAAGTAACGGTCGGCCGCGTTCACGCGCACGACCTTGACGCCCATGTTCTCGGCCATCATCTGCATGACCTGGTCGCCTTCCTGGAAGCGCAGCAGGCCGGTGTCGACGAACACGCAGGTCAGCTGGGTGCCGATGGCCTTGTGCAGCAGCGCTGCGACCACCGAGGAATCAACGCCGCCGGACAGGCCGAGGATCACTTCATCGCTGCCAACCTGCTCACGCACGCGGGCGATCTGGTCGTCGATGATGTTGGCCGCGGTCCACAGCGTGGCGCAGCCGCAGATATCGGTGACGAAGCGCTTCAGCAGCGCCGAGCCCTGCTTGGTGTGGGTCACTTCCGGGTGGAACTGCACCCCGTACCAACGCTTGTCTTCGTTGGCCATCGCGGCCACCGGGATGCGGTCGGTCACGGCGGTGATGGCGAAGCCCGGCGGCACGTGGGTGACGTGGTCGCCGTGGCTCATCCACACGTCCAGGCGCGGCTCGCCGTTGTGGTCGGACAGGCCGCCCAGCAGCGCGTCGTTGCCGAGCAGCTTCACTTCGGCATGGCCGAACTCGCGCTGGTCAGCGGCTTCGGTGCCACCGCCCAACTGCTTGGCCATGGTCTGCAGGCCGTAGCAGATGCCCAGCAGCGGCAGGCCGCTGTCGAACACTTCCTGCGGCGCAGCCGGCGCACCCGGCAGCGTGGTGGTTTCCGGGCCGCCGGACAGGATGATGCCCTTGGCACCAAAGGCGGCGATCTCGGCCGGATCGTGGTCCCATGCCCAGATTTCGCAGTACACACCGAACTCTCGGATGCGGCGCGCGATCAGCTGCGTGTACTGTGCGCCGAAATCGAGGATGAGGATCTTGTCGTTATGGATGTTGGTCATGAGCGAGAAGTGAGTAGACAGGAGTGACAAGTGAGAAAAAGCGGCAGCGCCGGCGCTGTATAGAAGAAGAGGAGCTCGGAGCTTGTTCTCGCTCCTCACTCCTCTTCACTCACTCCCGCTTCAAGCGCGGTAGTTCGGCGGCTCTTTGGTGATCTGCACGTCGTGGACGTGGCTCTCACGTTGGCCGGCACCGCTGATCTTGACGAAGTTCGGCTTGGTGCGCATTTCTTCGATGGTGGCGCAGCCCACATAGCCCATGGTCGCACGCAGGCCACCGATGAGCTGGTGGATGATGCCGCCAACCGGGCCGCGATACGGCACGCGGCCTTCGATGCCTTCCGGCACCAGCTTGTCGGCGGTGGCGGCGTCCTGGAAGTAACGGTCCTTGGACCCCTTCTCCATCGCAGCCAGCGAACCCATGCCACGGTAGCTCTTGTAGGAGCGGCCCTGGAACAGCTCGGTTTCACCCGGCGATTCCTCGGTACCTGCGAGCAGGCCGCCGATCATCACCGTCGACGCGCCAGCGGCCAGCGCCTTGCCGATGTCGCCGGAGTAACGGATGCCACCGTCGGCGATCAGCGGAATGCGATCCTGCAGCGCTTCGGCAACCAGGTCGATCGCGGTGACCTGCGGCACGCCAACACCCGCGACAACGCGCGTGGTGCAGATCGAGCCGGGGCCGATGCCAACCTTGACCGCATCGGCGCCGCTGTCGAGCAGGGCCAGCGCGGCCTCGCCGGTGCAGATGTTGCCGCCGATGACCTGTACGTTCGGGAAGTTCTTCTTTACCCAGCGCACGCGATCCAGAACGCCCTGCGAATGGCCGTGCGCGGTGTCCACCACCAGCACGTCAACGCCGGCAGCAACCAGCGCTTCGACGCGGCGGTCGGTATCACCACCAACGCCAACCGCGGCGCCAACCAGCAGGCGCGTTGCGGCGTCCTTGGCAGCGTTGGGGTTGTCGGTCTTCTTCTGGATGTCCTTGACCGTGATCAGGCCGCGCAGTTCAAACGCGTCGTTGACCACCAGGACTTTTTCGATGCGGTTCTTGTGCAGCAGCGACAGGACTTCGTCCGAGGCCGCGCCTTCCTTCACCGTGACCAGGCGATCCTTCTTGGTCATGATGTGGCGAACCGGATCGTCCAGCTCGGTCTCGAAGCGCATGTCACGGTGGGTAACGATGCCGGCCAGCAGGCCGTCGCTGCCAACCACCGGCACGCCGGAGATGTTGTGCGCCTGGGTCAGGGCCAGCACGTCACGGATCGTGGTTTCCGGACCAACGGTGATCGGGTCACGGATGACGCCGGATTCGAACTTCTTGACCTTCGCCACTTCGGCAGCTTGCTGCTCGACGGTCAGGTTCTTGTGCAGGATGCCGATGCCGCCGATCTGGGCCATGGCGATCGCCAGGCGGGCTTCAGTGACGGTATCCATGGCGGCCGAGACAATCGGCAACTTCAACCGCAGGTCGCGCGTCAGCCGCGTGCCGAGGTCAACGTCCTTAGGCAGAACGATGGAGTGAGCGGGGACGAGGGAAACGTCATCGTACGTTAGTGCTTCAGCCTGGATGCGCAGCATCGGCGTGCCCGGTAGATGTGGGGAAGCGCGACATTTTACCCTTATTTGCCCGCCGATGTCAGGGGGCAAGTGCGACGCAGTGTCGCGCTGGCGGGGAGGTGTTCAGGGACCACGGACCGTAGTGGGGGGGGGCGCCGGCGCGGGGGGGGGGGGGGGGCGAGCGGGGGGCGCCGCCGCCCGGGCGGGGCGGGAGGGCGGAGGGAGGGAGGCCGCGCCGCCCCGCGGCG
>NZ_JBRREA010000046.1:0-32880 GCF_056759975.1 Stenotrophomonas sp. STEN031 | reverse complement strand
GTGTTTTCCCGCCCCTGGGGGTTGATGGGGTTTCGCCGTCACAGCCTCGCCCTCGTGGGGGCCCCCACTACATGGTTGGCTGGCAATTTATTGCACTTGAAGAACGATGTTCTAACGCATTGCTGCAACGAAATGGCTAATGTCGCCAGCCAGATCGTCCCAAGGAAGACAGGTATGTCGGTAGTGCAGGGCTTGCGTGGTTGCTGTCTGTTGATGTGCTTGCTTGCGGGAGGGGGTTCGGCGCAGGAGGTGATGGACGTGCCTGCGGACGCGGGTGCGGCACCGATCCGCGATATGGACGCGGTCGTCGTCCATGGCGTGCAGCCCGGGCCTGGCTTGTGGCGGGTCAGCAAGGACGGGCATGTGCTTTGGATCCTCGGCACGGTGTCGCCCTTGCCAAACCAGATTGATTGGCGGGCCGATGAGGTACGAGCGGTGATCGCGCGCTCGGGGCAGGTGTTGCTGTCACCTGGCGTGGTGTTTGATGCCGACGTGGGCTTCTTTGGCAAGCTGGCGTTGGCGCCATCGGTCTGGAAGGTGATGCGCAACGAAGACGGCGCGGAGCTGGCCGATGTGCTGGCGCCGCCACTGTATGCGCGCTGGCGTGCGGTGAAACAACGTTACCTGCCGCGCGACGGCGGGGTCGAGCGCAAACGGCCGATGTTCGCGGCCGGTGAGTTGCAGGCGGCGGCGATGAAATCCATCGGCCTCGGTCAGAAGCCAGTGGTCTGGCCGGTGGTGGAGGCTGCCGCGAAGGCAGCGGGTATCACGCCCACCTCAACGAGCTGGAAGATCAAGATCGAGGACCCGAAGGCAGCGGTCCGTGAGTTCCGCGAGGGTGGCATGGATGATGCGGTGTGCCTCGAACGGACCGTGGACTTGGTTGAGAACGATCTGCCGACCTTGGTCGAGCGTGCGAATGCCTGGGCAATGGGCGATGTGGAGGCGTTGCGGCGCTCACCGTATGAGGACGCGGGTGCGGCCTGCATGCAGGCGATCACGCAGTCGGGCTTCGTGCGCAATCGCGGTTTCGGTGATCTGAAGGCGGGTGTGCGCCAGCATTGGTTGTCGATTGCGGAGGCTGCCGTGCAGCGCAATGAAGAAACGTTTGCGATGTTGCCGGTGGATCGGTTGCTGGAAGCCGATGGCTATCTGGCGGCGTTGCAGGCGCGGGGATACGAGGTTGAGTCGCCCTGAAGAGCAGTGCTGAGGTGGCAGTGCGGAGCTGACGCAAGGACGGCGGGCACACCCCAGGTAGCCCGGGTAAGCGGAAGCGCACCCGGGGCTGTTCGCGGTGATCTGAGGGGCCGCTGGAGAATGATTTGCCCGGGTGCACTGCGCTTACCCGGGCTACGGTGATGCAGGTTTAAGGGAGCGGCGTAAGCCGCGAAGCTGGGATAGCTCGAGCAGCCAGTTTTCGTATCGCCGGATGGTGCTTTTGCTTCGCGGCTTACGCCGCTCCAACAAAAGAAAAATCCGATGCCAGGGGACTGGCATCGGATTTCGGGATACTCACTGATCGGAGTCCAGCTCAGCTCGCCGCACTCAACGGTGCCGTGCTGTCCTGCAGCTTCGGCCAGCGCTTCAGGATGGCGGCGCGAATACCTGCTGCATCAATCCCGGCCTCGGCCAGCAGGTCTTCGCGGCTGGCGTGGTGCTGGTAGCTGTCGGGCAGGCCGAGGTGCAGCATCGGCATCAGCACGGCTTCGGCGTTGAGCAGTTCGGAGACGCCCGAACCAGCGCCGCCGGCAACCACGTTGTCTTCAACGGTGACAAAGCCGTCGTGCGTGCGCGCCAGTTCCAGCAGCATTGCCTTGTCCAGTGGCTTGATGAAACGCATGTTGACCACGCTCAGTCCCAGCTCGCGGCCGACCTGCTCAGCCGCCGGCACGGCCGCGCCGAAGGCAAGGATGGCGATGCGGCTGCCTTGCACGCGCAGCTGCGCCTTGCCGATTTCCAGCGTGGACAGATCGGTGCCAACGGCAGCGCCGGGACCGGTGCCACGCGGGTAGCGCACCGCAGCCGGGCCCTTGTATTGCAGGCCGGTGCTCAGCATCTGCCGGCATTCGGCTTCATCGCCCGGTGCCATCACCACCATGTTCGGCACGCAGCGCAGGTAGCTCAGGTCGAGGTTGCCAGCGTGGGTGGCGCCGTCCGGGCCGACCACGCCGGCGCGGTCGATGGCGAACAGCACGTCCAGGTCCTGGGTGGCGACGTCATGTACCAGCTGATCGTAGGCGCGCTGCAGGAAGGTGGAGTAGATGGCGACCACGGGCTTGGCGCCCTGGGTGGCCATGCCGGCGGCCAATGTCACCGCATGCTGCTCGGCGATGGCGACGTCGAAGTAGCGCTGCGGGTATTCCTTGCTGAAACGCAACAGCCCCGAGCCTTCGCGCATGGCCGGGGTGATCGCCAGCAGCTTCGGGTCGGCCGCGGCGGCGTCACACAGCCAGTCGCCGAAGATGTCGGTATAGGTCGGCTTCTTGGGCGCGCCCTTTTCCGGCAGGCCCTTGCTGGGGTCGAACGGACCGACGGCGTGGTAGCCGATCTGGTCGTCCTCGGCCGGCTCGTAGCCTTTGCCCTTGGTGGTCATGATGTGCAGCAGGTGCGGACCCTTGGCATCCTTCAGGTGCTTGAGGGTCGATACCAGCAGCGGCAGGTCATGGCCGTCGATCGGGCCGGTGTAATGGAAGCCCATCTGCTCGAAGGCGGTGGAGGGCACGAACATGCCTTTCCACTGTTCTTCCCAGCGCTTCACGAAGCGCGCAGGCGGGCTGTGGCGCTTGTCGCCGAGGATCTTCTTGCCGCTCTCGCGCAGGGCGTTGAGCGTGCGGCTGGCGGTTGCCCGGCCCAGCATCTTGGTCAGTCCACCGACGGCTTCGGAGATGGACATGTTATTGTCGTTGAGGATGACCAGCACGTTCGGCTCGTCGTCCATGCCGCCTGCGTGGGCCAGCGCTTCAAACGCCATGCCGGCGGTCATCGCGCCATCGCCGATCACCGCGATCACCTTGCGGTCATCGCCCTGGCGCTGGCGCGCGATGGCCATGCCCAGTGCAGCCGAGATCGAGGTCGAGGAATGGCCGACGCCAAAGGTGTCGAACTCGCTTTCCTCGCGCTTGGGGAACGGCGCAACGCCGTCCTTCTGCTTGACGGTGTGGATGCTGTCGCGACGACCGGTGAGGATCTTGTGCGGGTAGGTCTGGTGGCCCACATCCCACACCAGCTGATCGACCGGGGTGTCATACAGATAGTGCAGGGCGACGGTAAGCTCGATCACGCCCAGGCCTGCCGCGAAGTGACCGCCGCTCTTGCCCACTGATTCGATCAGGTAGGCGCGCAATTCGCCGGCAATGGCCCCCAGTTCGCTCTCGTCGAACAGACGCAGGTCATCGGGAGTCTTGATGCGCGACAGGCGCGGATAGCTGGCAGAGTCGATCATGGTCTTCGCGTTTCACTCGAAACGGTATTTTCCCCGTCCGGAGAGGGTGGGGCAAGCAAAGCACATCATCAATGAGCGCCGGATGAGGTGGTTTGGCACCAAGCTGAAGGCCGTGTTCAGCCTGGATGGCTGTTTCGCATGAATACGCGGGCCCGCGATGCCGGGCTCAGAGCCCGCGTTGCAGTGCTTTGCGCGGCAATTGCGACTTCAGGAAGGCCATCTGGTCGGCGAGGATGTTGCGGTTGGACAGGATCAGGTGCTCGATCCAGCTGGGCCGGTAGGGCACCGCCAGCAGCGGCATGTTGGCCTGCGCCGGGGTGCGGTTGCTCTTGCGCGAGTTGCAGTGGAAGCAGGCGCTGACCACGTTTTCCCAGGTGTCCTTGCCGCCCTTGGAGACGGGCAGGACGTGGTCGCGGGTCAGCTGCGGGCGGCTGAAGTGCTGGCCGCAATACAGGCAGAGCTGGGCATCGCGCGCGAACAGCGCGGGATTGGTGAGGTTGGGCGTGGGGTCGATCGCGCGCGAGCGGGCGTGGCCGCGCGAGGCGATGATCGGGTGCAGGTCCATGCCGCTGCGCAGGCCGGTCAGCCGCGATATTGCGCCGTGTACGTGCAGGCAGGGATCGCCCATGGTCCAGGCGACGGCGCCGCGTGCATACAGGCAGGCGGCATCCTGCCAGTTGATCCAGTCCAGCACGCGGCCATGCGCATCCAGCGACAGCAGTCGCACGGAGCCGAGGCGGTGCAGGGAGGGCGGAAGTGAAAACCCGTCTGTCGGAGCGGAAGTCCCGGCTCCGGTATCGATCAGACTACGCGGTGTAGTGTCTGTCTCCATCGGGTTAACAGCTTATACACGATGCGTGACAGTTTGTGTAAAGGCGGGTGAAGCTCAGGTTTTGTGGGAGCGGCGTTAGCCGCGAAGCTGGTGGTGTTTCGGACGCCTGAGAGCTTACCCCTCCCCAGCCCTCCCCTCCGCCTTCGGCGCAAGGGAGGGGGCTAAGCAAGAGCTGCCCTCACCCCAACCCCTCTCCCGCAGGCGGGAGAGGGGCTTCAGGGTCGCAGGCTTTCCTGATCGTTCCCTTCTCCCGCGTGCGGGACTGCAGCCCCCTTCTTGGGGGAAGGTGCCCCGAAGGGGCGGATGAGGGGAGCTTTGCCCCTGCTTTCGCTTCCGGATCAGTCGCCGAAGCGGACCGAATCCATCGCCATCAGCGAGTCGGCGCCGGCGGCGATGCCGGCAGCGTGGCTCAGGGTGCGCGGCAGGATGCGGGCGTAGTAGAAGCGCGCGGTCTCCAGCTTGGCTTGCTTGAAGGCTTCCGGATGGCTGGATGCCTGTGCGGCGACCACCGAGCGGGCCCACCAGTAGGCCACGGCGACGTAGCCGCTGTAGAACAGGTAATCCCAGCTGGCCGCGCCCAGTTCTTCCGGGTTGGCGGCGGCGCGCTGCAGCACGTCGATCGTCAGCTTGCCCCATTCCTTGGCCTTGCCGCCCAACACCGGCAGGAACTCGGCCACGGCCGGGTTGCTGGCATTGGCGGCGATGAACTGCTCGATTTCGGCCAGGAACAACTTCAGGCCGGCGCCCTGCGAGGCGGCGGTCTTGCGGCCGATCAGGTCCAGCGCCTGGATGCCGGTGGTGCCTTCATACAACGTGGTGATGCGGGCATCACGGGCGTACTGCTCCATGCCGTGCTCGGCGATGTAGCCGTGGCCGCCGAACACCTGCTGGCCGTTGTAAGTCGCTTCGATGCTCCACTCGGTCAGGCAGGCCTTGACGATCGGGGTGAGGAAGCTGACCAGCGTATCGGCGTCGGCGCGCGCCTGCGCATCGCTGCTGCTGTGTGCGGCATCGAGCTGGGTGTAAGCGTGTGCGGCGAGCAGGCGGCCACCTTCGGTCAGTGCCTTGGTGGTCAGCAGCATGCGGCGCACATCGGGCTGGGCGATGATCGGGTCGGCCGGCTTGTCTGGCTGCACGGCACCCTTGGGTGCGCGCGACTGCAGGCGCTCGCGGGCATAGGCCAGTGCGCCCTGGTAGGCACGCTCGGACTGCGCCAGGCCCTGCACGCCGACGCCGAGGCGGGCGGAGTTCATCATCACGAACATCGCCTGCAGGCCCTTGTGCGGCTGGCCGACGAGGTAGCCCTGGGCGCCGTCGAAATTCATCACGCAGGTGGACGAGCCGTGGATACCCATCTTGTGCTCCAGCGCGCCGCAATGCAGTTCGTTGCGCTCGCCCTGCTTGCCGTCGCGGTCGACCTTGTACTTCGGGGTGACGAACAGCGAGATGCCCTTCGGGCCGGCCGGTGCGTCGGGCAGCTTGGCCAGCACCAGGTGCACGATGTTGTCGGCGAGGTCATGCTCGCCGGCGGTGATGAAGATCTTGGTGCCGGTGATCGAATAGCTGCCGTCGGCGTTCGGCTCGGCGCGGGTCTTGAGCAGGCCCAGGTCGGTGCCGGCGTGCGGCTCGGTCAGGCACATGGTGCCGGTCCAGTTGCCGGCCACCAGCGGCTTGAGGAAGGCTTCCTTCTGCCAGTCTTCGCCGTAGTGCTTGAGCGCTTCAACCGCACCGTGCGACAGCATCGGGAACAGGCTCCAGGCCAGGTTGGCCGAGGACACCATTTCGCTCAATGCCATGCCCATGGTTTCCGGCATGCCCTGGCCGCCGAAGTCCGGCGATGCGGTCAGGCCGGTCCAGCCGCCTTCGACGAACTGCGCATAGGCCTCCTTGAAGCCGGGCGCGGTGGTTACTTCGTTGGTGGCCTTGTCGAGCTTGCAGCCGGTCTGGTCGCCGATCGCATTGAGCGGGGCCAGCACGCTGGTGCTGAAACGGCCGGCTTCTTCCAGTACCGCGTCGATCAGGTCGGCGCTGGCGTCTTCGAAACCCATCGATGCAAACAGGGACTCGGCCTTCAAGACGTCGTGCAGGGCGAAACGGAGATCGGTAACAGGGGCTTTGTAGTTGCTCATCAGGCGGCTCTCGAACAATGCGGGAACGGGTGGGGGATCAGCGCAGCACGCCGGGCAGGCCCGGAGCCTGGTTGAGGCTGTTGCGCGATTTGATGTCGAAACTGCGTTGCTTCTTTTCTTCCGGGGTGGCGCTGACGCTGCCTTCCAGTTCGTAGAACAGCGAGCGGCCACCGGCTAGGGCATCGGCCACGACGATGCGTGCCGAAGACGAGGGCTGCAGGTGGACCTTGATGACGTCGGCCGATTCCGGGCCGATCGACAGCGCCGGGCTGGCGCTGAGCGTGCCGGCGGCTTCATCGCCAACCTTCACCGCCAGCGACACGTTGTCAAAGCGCATCGGCATGGAGCTGTAGTTGCGCAGGCGCAGTTCCACTTCCCAGTTGCCGTCATTGCCGACGCTCAGCTGCTGGATGCTGGCGGCAGGTTCAGAGACGCGCTTCACCGGGCCATTGCCGCAGGCGGTAAGTACAAGTGCGAGTACGGCCATCAGGGCGTACTGGGGGCGAAAACGCATGGGGCGTGGTCCTCGGGTCCTGAGCTTATCTCCCAAGAATACTACGGCGTATGGCGGCCTGTTGGGTACAGGTCTGCAAGATCAGCCACTATGACGATGGAATGGCGGAACCGGCGCGGTCATGCATCAAGTGATGCAAGGGGGCAGAGGTTGCCGTCATTCGCGTCATTTTCTGGGGATTCATCCATGCGTTCATTCAAGTTGTTGCCGCTTGCTAGCGCTATCCGCGGCGGTTTGGCAGTTGTGGCGCTCTGCGCCTCCGTTCCGGCGCTGGCAGCGCCGCCGCAGTTCGACCTTCAAGCAGGCAACATCGAGGATGTATTGCCTGAATTTGCCCGCCAGGCCGGCGTGCAGATCATCGCCCCGGCGCATTCAGGTGGCGCCCAGCGCATCGAAGTCGCCGAGTTGAAAGGGCAGATGGAGCCGCGCCAGGCGCTGGCCCGACTGCTCACCGGCACCGGCCTGAGCGTGGCCTCGGACGACGGCCGCACCATCACCCTGCGCGCGGCAACGCCGATGCTGGCTTCGCTCGGTGGGTTGGGTGGCCTGGCCGCCGGGCAGGCCGCAGCTCCGGCTGCGCCGCAGGAGGTTGCCGAGCCCATGCCGGCAGCGGCCAGCCCCAGCGTCAGCACGCTGGACCAGATCACCGTGGTCGGCAGCCAGATCAAGGGCGCCAAGACCGCCGCGATCCTGCCGGTGGCGACCTTGCAGGCCGAGCAGATCGAGGCCACCGGCGCTGTGTCCGGCGACGAGCTGTACCGCTCCATCCCGCAGATGGGCGATGTCTCGTTCAGTGGCACCAATGGTGGCAACAGCTCCAACTACGCACGCGGCGACATCGCCTCGGTCAACCTGCGCGGCCTTGGCGTCGGCAATACCCTGCTGCTGATCAATGGCCGCCGCACCGTGGTCCACCCCACCAGCCAGGCCGATGGCAACCTGGTGCCGGTGCTGACCTACAACGCCAATGCGGTGCCGGTGTCCAACCTGCGTCGTGTTGAAGTGCTGCTGGACGGCGCGGCCGCCATCTACGGCACCGATGCGGTGGCCGGCGTGGTCAATAACGTACTGCGCGACGACATGGACGGCGGCACCATCAGCGTGCAGAAGGGGTTCGGTGAAGGTACCGACCTGCGCGATATCGGCGTCAATGGCATGTGGGGCAAGAACTCCGAGGACCTGCGCTCCAACATCACCATCGCCTTCAATTACTACAACACCACCGGCTTGAACTCGCTGGACCAGGACTGGACCAAGAACGGTAACCGTGCGGCCGACTTCCTCGGCACGCCGTTTGAAGGCCTGGCGGGCACCGACAACCGTAACACCAACAGCCCGTGGGGCAACTTCACCGTGGTTGGCCCGCGCGTGTCGCAGAACGGCACCTGGCTGACCACCACCGCCGGTGCCTTCCATGTGCAGCCGACCAGCAACAGCGGCTGTGCGGCGACCATTGCTGACGGCTTGTGCGTGCAGTCTGGCAGCAAGGCCACTTCCGGTGCCGACGCCAATCTGCGCGACAACCAGCAGGGCCAATATCCGCTGTCGATCAGCCCGGACGTGCGTCGTTTGAACCTGTTCGTCACCGGCAAGCATGATTTCGACAACGGCTTGTCCTTCTTCAGCGAGGCAGGCGTCTACAACTCGCGCGCCTACAGCCTGCAGAACGGTGTCAACACCATCACCGCCTTGCCGATGACGGTTGCAGCCAGCAACTACTGGAACCCCTTCGGCGCGATGTACCTGCCCGACGGTTCGCTCAACCCGAACCGGCTGCAGGGATTGAACATCGGCGCCAACGGCGTGCCGGTGACCATCACCAGCTACCGCTTCGAGCGGCCAACCCGCATCGAGGTCAACAACACCCAGGTGCGTGCCTTGGCCGGCCTGCGTGGCTTCCACTACGGCTTTGACTGGGAAAGCGCTGCGCTGTACTCGGCAGCCAGGGTCAAGGACACGCAGGATGCAGTAAGCATGTCGCTGTTCCAGCAAGCCCTGGCCAATCCCACCGCATCGGCCTACAACCCGTTCTGCGGCGGCTGCAATGACTGGGACAAGCTGGACCAGTTCTTCTACAAGGCGCAGCGCCAGAGCAAGACCGAGCTGTTCCTGTGGGACTTCAAGGCCTCGCGCGCAGACCTGTTCAAGACCTGGGCTGGCGATGTCGGCATGGCCGCGGGCCTGGAAGTGCGCCACGAAACCCAGCGCGATGATCGCGATGCACGCGTCGATGGTTCGGTGACCTTCACCGATGCGATCACCGGCGTTGCCTATCCCAGTGACATGTACGGCGTCAGCCCGACCCCGGACACCTATGGCTCGCGCACTGTCGCCGGTCTGTTCGCCGAGTTCTCGGTACCGCTGGTGTCGCCGGAAATGAACATCCCGCTGGTGCGCTCGCTTGACCTGCAGGTGGCCGGCCGCGCCGAGCGCTACAACGACTTCGGCAATGTCGCCAAGCCGAAGCTGGCGCTGGGCTGGCAGGTGTTTGACGGCCTGACCCTGCGTTCGTCCTGGGCCAAGGGCTTCCGTGCGCCCAACCTGGAGCAGATCAACGCCACAGTGGTGAGCCGTTCCAACACCCGCACCGACTACATCCAGTGCGAGGCGGACAAGCGCAGCGGTGCACAGCCGGCCTTCGCCAACTGCGGCGGCTACAGCTACTCCACCACCGCGCGGCGCTCGGGCAACCCGGACCTGAAGCCGGAAACCTCCACCAATACCAGCGCCGGCCTGGTCTTCCAGCCGCGCTTCATCCCGGAAAACTACGGTCGCTTCACCTTCGCCGTCGATTACTACAAGTACGAGCAGGAGGGCATCATCGGCCTGTTCGGCGAAGGCAATGCGCTGATCCTGGACTACATGCTGCGCCAGCAGGGCGGTAGCAACTCGGCGGTGGTGCGTGCAGATGCGACCGCTGACGACATCGCCCGCTTCGCCGGCACCGGTCTGGCTGCTGCCGGCAAGGTGCTGTACGTCACCGACCAGTACGTCAACCTGGAGCCGCAGACCCTGCGTGGCGTTGACTACAACTTCAGCTGGAACTCGCCGGAAACCGCGATCGGTCGCTTCGATCTTTCGGTTACCGGTACCCACCTGATCGAGTTCTATCGCCAGCGTTCGCCGGCACTGCAGGCGCTGGAAGATGCCAAGTCCGCTGGGCTGGTGGATCCGTCGATCCGCATCACCGGTGGTGGCGACCTGATCGGCAATGGCGGCAACCCGGAATGGAAGTGGTCCGGCACGCTGACCTGGCGTTACCAGCAGCTGTCGATGGGTGCGAGCGCGCGTTATGCCAGTTCCTACGTCGAGAATGGCCTGACCCTGGCCGATGGCACGCCGTGGACGGTGAAGTCGCAGACGCTGGCCAATGCTTTCGTCAAGTACGACTTTGCACGCGAAGGTTGGCTCAACAACGTGGCGGTCAAGGTCGGTGCCAACAACATCGCCAACAAGCGCCCGCCGATCTCCGACGATGTGTTCGGTTACCCGTCGGGTGTCTACCAGGCCAACCCGCGTTACTGGTATGTCAACGTGAGCAAGGCGTTCTGATGCAGAAAAACGTTCCATTCCGCCTTGTGGCGGGAGCCGGGCAGGTGCCGCGATGAACGCGGCGCTTGCCCGGGAGCGTGCCGGCTGGTTGGCCGAGCACATATTGCCTTGCGAGCCCGCGCTGCGGGACTGGCTGCGGCGGCGATTGTCGCTGCGCCAGGACGTGGATGACGTGATCCAGGAGACCTACGCCATCCTCGCCGGAATGGCGGATGTATCGCACATCCTGCAGCCCAAGGCCTATGTGTACTCGGTCGCCCACTCGGTGGTGCTGCAGCAGTTGCGGCGCGCGCAGGTGGTGTCGATCGAGGCCGTTGCCGAGATCGACCGTGTCGCCATTGTTGGCGACGAAGTCAGCCCGGAACGGATGGCCTCGTCACGACAGGAGCTGGCGCGCATAGGCGCTTTGATCGAGAGCCTGCCGGACAAGTGTCGGCAGGCGTTCGTGCTGCGGCGTGTGGAGGGCTACTCGCAGCGCGAGATCGCCGAACGCATGCAGATCAGCGAGAACACCGTGGAGAAACACATCTGCAAGGGAATCCGGGTATTGATGGATTCGATGAAGCGTGATGACGACGTAATGCAGAAGAGTAGTGAGCGGTTCGCCGCGGAAGGAGCAAGGCATGCGCGTCGGCGCTGATGCGAGTATTGATGATGTAGCCGCCAGTTGGGTGGCGCGCGAGGACCGCGCGCAACTCACGGTGGAGGAACGTGCGCAACGTGATGCCTGGCTGGAAGCCGATACGCGCCACTTTGGCGCTTATGCCCGCGCCCATGCAGTGCTGGCACGTACTGATCGCGCACGCGCGCTGTCGGCCGGCGAAATGGACCGTGCATTCACCGCACGCGCGCCACGACGGGCGCGGCGCGTACTGCGCTGGGCAATGGGCCTGGCTGCCGTGGTTGGCGTGCTCGCCATCGGCGTGCAACGCCAGGACGATGGGGCTGAGTACTTCGCCACCCGCAAGGGCGAGATCCTGCGCGTGCCGCTGCAGGACGGTTCGGCGATCACGCTGGATTCGGACTCGCAGGTGCGGGTGCAGTTCAGCGCGACTCGCCGTGATATCCATCTGCTGCAAGGCGAGGCTTTGTTCGATGTGGCCAAGAATCCGCAACGCCCGTTCGTGGTGCGCGCGGAGGAAACCGATGTCACCGCGGTAGGCACCAGTTTCGCGGTCAGCCTCACCGAGCGCCGCAGCGGCGGCGTGGAAGTGCTGGTGCGCGAGGGCATCGTCGATGTGACCGATACCCAGGGCGCGGTCGCCCCTGCGCGGCTGGTGGCCAACTACCGCGCGCTGGCCAACCGCAGCCACGGTATCCGCATCGAGGCGGTGCCCACGGATGATGTGGACCAGCAACTGGCCTGGCGCGAAGGCATGTTGTCGTTCAATGGCGACACCTTGTCGGTGGCGGCGGCGCAGTTCCTGCGCTATAGCGATACCCGCATCGTCATCGATGACCCGCTGGTTGGCAGTCGCCGCATCGTTGGCTTGTATTCGGCCAGTGACCCGCGCGGCTTCGCCAATAGTGTCGCGCTGAGCCTTGGCCTGGTGGTGCAGCAGCGCGGAGACGTGGTGCGGCTGAGCTCCCCTGATGCTGCGCCGCAGGCGGCGCGGTCCATGCAATGAATCCGGATACGAACATGCATTACAACAGAAAGCGTGGTTTCGCCTTGGCGGTGCTTACCGCGGCGTTACTGGGGGCAGGGCAGGCCAGCGTGGCCGCTACTGCCGGTGGCAAGGCCGTGTTGATCCGCGATGCCATGGTCTTCGACGGCACCGGCCGAGCACCCTATGCGGCCAGCGTGCTGGTCGAGGACGGTCGTATCGCCGCCATCGGCGCCGAGCTGGCAGCCCCCAAGGGCGCACGCGAGGTCAATGCACGTGGCCAGGCGCTGCTGCCGGGGCTGTTCGATCTGCACACGCACTGGACGCCGAACGCCACGCCGTCGGAGTTGCCGCAGGTGGCGAATCTCTACATGGCGGCCGGCGTCACCACGGTCAGCGATTTCCACGAGCCGCCAGAAGCCTATGCGCCGCGCCGTGCATGGCTGGCCTCGATTGCCGCACCCGACGTCAAGTTCGCCGCGCGCATGAGCACGCCGCTCGGCCATGGCGCGGATTGGGGTGACGAGAACACCACGCGCTGGGTGAACTCACCCGAGGCCGCGCGTGCAGGCGTGCGTGCGGTGGCCGCCTACAAGCCGGACTTCATCAAGGCCTTCACCGATGGCTGGCGCTATTCCAATGCTGCCGACAACAGCAGCATGGACGAGGAAACCCTCACCGCGCTGGTTGACGAGGCGCACAAGAACGGTCTCAAGGTGTTCACCCATACGGTGATGGTCAATCGCGGCAAGGCCGCCGCACGTGCGGGCGTGGACGTGATCGCGCACAGCGTGCAGGACGGTGCGGTTGACGACGAGTTGATCGCGTTGATGCGCGAGCACGGTACCGCCTATGCACCCTCGCTTGCGGTGTATCTGCCCGAGCGCGTCGATGGCAGCGGGCGCAACAACGCCAAGCCGGATGTGCTGGCCCAGCGCGAGCAGAACTTCGCCAATGCCTTGCATAACGTCAAGACGCTGCACGATGCCGGTATCCCGGTAGTGGTGGGCACCGATGCAGGCATGACCGGCACACCGCATGGCACATCTACCCTGCGTGAGCTTGAACTACTGGTGCAGGCCGGGCTGACCCCGAGCGAGGCGCTGTTGGCGGGTACGTCGGCCAGCGCCAAGGCGCTGGGTGTGAATGACCGTGGCAGCATCGAGGTCGGCAAGCGTGCGGATCTGTTGCTGGTAAACGGTCGCCCGTGGGAGCGCATCGGCGACGTTCGCAATACGCAACAGGTCTACGTGGCCGGACGCCAGGTGCAAGGCAAGGGCGCGGTGTTGCCGGCCGGCAACAAGGCCTTGGCCTTGCCAGCGCAGCCGGTGCAGGCTCTGGTTGATGACTTCGAGCGCAGCGATGGCCGTACCGCGCTGGACACGCTGCGCGTGGACGAGGCCGATGGCGGTAACGACCGTACCGCGCAGGTCACCGAGATCGTCGCACGCGAAACCGGCGGCAACGCACTGGCGACCCAGGCCAAGCTGTCCAGCAAGGACACTGCCTTCGCTGCGACGATCCTGCCGCTGAGCCGCGGTTCGGTGGCGCCGGTGGATGCGCGTGCCTATCGCGGCATCCGCTTGGAGCTGCGCGGCAGCGCACCGGAATTGCGGCTGGAAGTGCGGGCCTTGGGCAATCGCCGCTTCATTGCGCCACTGCAGGCCGGGGCACAATGGCAGACGGTAGAGATTCCGTTCACCGCACTGCAGGGCCAACCGCCGTATCGCGCCAAGGCACCCGTGGCGGTGTGGAAGGGCGATGACCTGCAGCAGCTGGTTGTCTCCGGCAGCGGCGAACCCGGCAGCAAGCTGTGGTTCGAGATCGACAACGTCAGTTTCTATTGATGCGTGGGGCTGGCTGGATGAAGACCCGTTATCTGCGTGCCGCGTTGCTGGCAGCGTTGCTTCCTCTTGCAGGAACGGCGCTTGCCGCGGACGTGATCAGTACGCTGGATGGTTACTCGCAACGGCAGGCTGAGGTTGGGCAACAGTTGTGGCAGCAGCCCGAGCTCGGCTATCTGGAACATGCATCATCCGCGCTGTTGCAGAAGGAGTTGCAACAGGCCGGCTTCCATATCCAGGCCAATGTTGCTGGCATGCCGACGGCCTTCGTCGCAAGCTTTCGCAACGGCGGCAAGGGCCCGGTGATCGGGCTGCTGGCAGAAATGGATGCGCTGCCCGGCATGGCCCAGGCGGCGGAGCCGGTGCGCAGCCTCATCGCCGGCCAGGACGCGGGTCAGGCCTGTGGCCACAATCTGTTTGGTGCGGCATCGGTCGGCGCAGCCCGCGCCTTGGCGCAGTGGATGCAGCAGACCGGTACGCCCGGCGAAGTGCGGCTGTACGGAACGCCGGCGGAGGAGGGCGGCTCCGGCAAGGTATACATGACCAAGGCGGGGCTGTTCGATGATGTGGATGTGGTGCTGCATTGGCATCCGTCCGCGGAGAATTCCGCTGCACAAGGCACCACCCTGGCCAACATCAGCGGCAAGTTTCGTTTCCACGGGCGCGCCGCCCACGCCGCCATCGCTCCCGAGCGCGGCCGCTCCGCGCTGGACGGCGTTGAGGCCTTCAACTACATGGCCAATCTGATGCGTGAGCATGTGCCCGACGGCACTCGCATCCATTACGTCATCAGCAATGGCGGCGCCGCTCCCAACGTGGTGCCGGATGCGGCCGAGGCGTATTACTACGTGCGCCATACCGACCCGGCGGTGGTGCGCGATGTGATCGAACGCCTGCAGAAGGCAGCCGAAGGCGCGGCAATGGGCACGGGTACCACGGTCGAATTCGAGCCGACCGGTGGCGTGTACTCGCTGTTGCCCAATGACACGCTTGGGCAGGTGATGCAGACAGCGCTGCAGCAGGTTGGCGGCGTGCAGTACGATCCGGCCGAGCAGGCATTCGCTAAGAAGCTGCAGGAGAGCCTGGAAAAGCGCCCGGACCTGCAGGTGGCAACACAGCTGCAGCCCTACCGTGCGGATCAGGCGGGCAGCGCATCCACCGATGTTGGCGACGTCAGCTGGAACGTCCCCACGGCCGGCGTCAGTACAGCCACCTGGGTGCCCGGAACCCCAGCGCACAGCTGGCAGGCAGTAGCGGCATCGGGGATGTCGATCGGTTCCAAAGGAGCGTTGAATGCCGCCAAGGTAATGGCCCTGGCCGGCGTGCAGCTGCTGCAGTCGCCGGAGTTGGTAGCCAAGGCCAAGCAGGAGTTCGACGAGCGCCGCGGCGCAGGCTTCCGCTATGTGCCGCTGCTGCAGCGGGATGCGCCGCCGCTGGACTACCGGCGCAAGACCAAGGACTGAGGCACGCTGTCGCGCGATTGCAATCTTGGTTCTACGCGGGCTTCACCGCTGCGTGGGCAAGGTGGCGGCCGGAGTGATGTTGCTGGGTAGCCCATCGCGCCCTCGGGCGGCGACCCGATCCCCTCCATCGGGTCGCCGTTCGTGTTAGAGCCAGTAAGGCCTGGACTCTCCCTCTGAAATCAGCATTTGAGTTTTCATGGATGCACATGTGTTTCCAGTCCGAAGGCATCTAATAATGTCTGGATCAAGTTTAAGGGCAGGCGACAGGTAGCGTGTCGCAGAACCGCAAAGCTTCGAATCGGTCTGTGCAATCTTGATGTCATTGCAAAGCGATCTTGACTTCCGGAGGGTGAGAGGGCGCGGTCGTCGTTTCTTGTAGGAATTGCTGATTTCTCCGCAGGAACAAGGTCGAACCCATGCAGGGATTTAGTAGCTAGCCTCAAATCTGTGCCACCAGAGGCATCCACCAAGCCGCTGTCGCCCGCCCGTAAGCCTGATTGTGGGTACTCAGCCATGGCATGGCTGGATTACCTCTTGGCCGTGGCGAGATCCAGTGTGATTACAGTGGTCGCTCCAAAGGCTCAGCACTCGCCATGCGCCCACGACGCCAACGATGCTTTGTGACCCGATGGCTGCACTGGTCAGGATCAGTCCGCGCTCTTCGGATTCCCGCACTTCATAAGGACGCTCTTGGGCTTGATAGTGACTACCTGGCGTTCGGTCAGTTGGACACGCATTGGGCCGGCTTCTGTGAGTCGGCTTACTGCCACCATAGGACGCCGGGATGGTCGGAGGCTGGATGCGGATCGTCCACAATCAGCGAAGTTCGGTGGGGGGTGAAGGATCTGCGGCCATCGCTATCGCTCGTTCCCTTCTCACGTACATCAGGGGGACGACACCGCCACAGTGATGTTGCTGGGTAGCCCATCGCGCCCTCGGGCGGCGACCCGACCCCTCCATCGGGTCGCCGCTCGTGTTCGATTGGGGCGGGGCGTTTTGCGTGACGCGGGCAACAGCGCTATGCTCGGTTCACCGTGTGGGGCGGTAGCTCAGCTGGGAGAGCGTCGCGTTCGCAATGCGAAGGTCGGGAGTTCGATCCTCCTCCGCTCCACCAAATCTTCAAGCAAAGAAGCCGCATTGGATGATGCGGCTTTTTTGCGTTTTTGCGCTGGGAATAGGTGGTTTGGCGAATTTTTCGCCATGTGGCGGCGCGGCTTCTGCGTGTGAAGCCTCGCTACACAAGGCATTTCGAGGAATTTTCGGCGGATGTGAAAATTTTTGTGAAATTGGCTTGCCGAAACCGAAATAGCTCCGTAATATACGCCTCCTCGACGGCAGCAACGCCGACGAAAACAAAACAAAGTGGCCGAGTAGCTCAGTTGGTAGAGCAGGGGATTGAAAATCCCCGTGTCGGCGGTTCGATTCCGTCCTCGGCCACCAAAAAATTTCAAGGGCTCGCAGAAATGCGAGCCCTTTTTTGTTGTTCTTTTGCATCGGATTTGCACCGGTTGCGATTGTGGTGGTGCTTTGCGTTTGCGGTTTGTAGGAGCGGCGTTAGCCGCGAGGCTGGCGGTGGTGAAACCGCCTTGCTGGCCTGGGATCTCATGGATCGTTTGCTTCGCGGCTTGCGCCGCTCCTACAGGAGCGGTTCTGTGGGTTTTTTGGTGGTTCTTGCCGAGCATGGCTCGGCACTACATTTGGCATTTGCTGCGGGCCCGACCTGGTCGGGGCTTGGGTGCTCAGTTGCTTGGCAGCAATGGGCGCAGTACGGGTTCCAGCTGTTCGCGGCGCCAGCCGGCCAGGGCGGTCGGCCAGTTGCCGCTTTCCAGCAGTGCTTCCAGGTGCTTGCGTGAGGCCAGCAGGCCCTCGGGCAGTTCCAGTTCCGCTGTGCGCTTGCTGACGGCGTCCTGCAGGCGCTTGAGCGCGCTCTTGTTGCTGTCGGTGGCCTGCAGTGCCATCGGTGCATCGGCTTCGTCGGCAAGCGGGGTGTTCAGTGCTTCCCATACCTGCTGGGCCAGCTTGCGCGGGGCCTTGGGGAAGCGGCCGAAAACTTTCAGCATGGCGTCGTAATCGGTAGGTGGGTTGCGTGCCAGCAGGTTGGCCAGTTCGTTGTCCAGAATCCAGCTGCGTGGCTTGTCACTGCTGCGTGCCTGCTGGTCACGCCAGCGCAGCAGCCGCAGCAGCCGCAGCTGCGCATCGCGCTCCAGTGCCTGCGAGGAGCGCATCGACAGGTGTGGCCAATGCTCGCCTTCATCGCCTTCGACGCTGGCCAGCAAACGCTCGCCGTCATCCTGCAGCCACTGCATGCGGCCGGCGGCCTGCAGCTTGGCACTGATGGTGTCGTGCAGGGCGAACAGATACTCGACGTCGTCGGCGGCGTATTCCAGCTGCGCGTCACTGAGCGGGCGCTTGAGCCAGTCCGAGCGGGTCTCGCCCTTGGGCAGGGTGACGCCGGTAACCTCGGCGACCAGCTTCTGGTAGCCCATGCCGCCGCCGATGCCGGCCAGTGCGGCACCGATCTGTGTATCGAACAGTGGGCGTGGCAGTGCGTCGCAGGCACACTTGAAGGCGACTAGGTCTTCGCTGGCGCTGTGCATGACCTTGGTGATCGAGGTGTCGGTCAGCCAGGGCTTCAAGGCCTCGCACATGCCCGGTATCAGCGGGTCGATCAGCAGGATTTCATCGCCGACCGCCATCTGTACCAGGGCCAGCTGCGGCCAATAGGTGCGTTCGCGGATGAATTCGGTGTCCAGCCCGATCCGGCTCGGGCGCTGGCGGTAGCGTTCTTCCAACTCCGCCGGGTGTTTGATCCAGTAAGCCACGTGGGGTTCCGTCAACTGCAGGGTTTGCTCAGGCAGGCGAGAATAGCCTAACGTCGGGCCGCTCCCGGGAAAGTGTGCAAGGTAATGGAGGCGTTTTTGGGTAGAACCGGCCAATTGTTGGGTTTGACGGTGCTGTTGTTGGCGCTGGCGGGCTGTGGCGGCGGCGCGCCGCAACCGCCTCCGGCTGCGCCCAATGCCGAACCTTCAAAGAGCCCGGGTCTGGTCGAGCGACTGGGAGCCCGTGCCGAAGCGCGTGCCGAGGCCAAGGCCGAAGCGGCAGCTGCCGCCAAGGCGGAGGCGGGGGCGGCGACGCCGGATCCTGCTCCGCAGGTGGAGAGCATCGCGCTGCCGGTGTGGAACGCGCCGGAGGTCAGCCTGCAGCCCGGGCAGTTGGCCGAAGCACGCAAGGCGGCCGACAAGGCGCTGGCCGAGGACCGGCTGTACCGCGATGCGCAGGATGCCATCCCGCTGTATCTGGCGATCCTGGCCGAGCAGCCGCAGGACCGCGGCGCCCAGCGCGGCCTGGAGAAGGCCCGGCAGCGTCTGCGGGCACAGGCCACGGCCCTGATGGCGCAACCGGAGAACCAGCGACAGGCACTGGCGCAGGCTGCCGAAATCGCCGGGGTTGCGGTGGCATTGGCGCCGGAAGGGAAGGCCGAACAGGCCTTGCAGCAACGTATCGCGGTTGCCCGGCGTCTGTTGGCGCTCAACCGCGCAGGGGAGCAGGCACTGCGCCAGCACCAGTTTGGTGAGGATGGCGGAGGTGCACAGGCGGCGTTCCGTGAAGTGCTGGCTGCCGACCCGCTCAACAGTCGCGCCCGGCAGGGGCTGGCGGCGGTCGAGAGCGGCTTGATCCGTCGCGCCGAGCGTGCCGCGGCAGTGGATTCGGACTTCGCCGCCGCAGCGCGATGGCTGGACAAGGCCACCACAATCCGTGGCGAGGCGGTGACGCTGAAAGATGCCCGTACGCGTATCGAGGGCATTCGCACCGCCCAGCTCGATGCCCTGCGCGAAGGTGGCCTGCGTGACCTGGTCTCGTCCAAGGGCTTGAAGGATGCACGCCTGAAACTGGCACAGGCCGAGCGGATCGCATTGCCCGGGGATCGCACCGTGGCCTTGCTGCGCGAGCGTATCGAGCTGGTCACCCATTACGGCAGCTTCCGTCCCGGGCAGGTGTTCAGTGATGCCCTGAGCGATGGCAGCCGCGGGCCGCAGATGGTGGTAGTGCCGTATGGCAGCTTCCAGATGGGTGCGGCCGAGGGCGAGATCGGCAGCAGCGATGCCGAGCGTCCGCAGCATCTGGTGCGCTTCGAGCGTGGCTTTGCGATGTCGATCACCGAGGTCACCGTGGCCGAGTTCCGCCGTTTCGTGGAAGCGGCCAAGGCGCGCCCGCGTGCAACACGCCGCGGTCATTCCATCGTCTATGACGAGCGTAGCGGCAATTTCATCCGCCGCAGCGGGGTGGATTGGCAGTCCGACTACAACGGCGTCAAGGCCGCGCCCAACAGCCCGGTGATGCATGTCAGTGTGCGTGATGCCGAAGCCTATGCGGCCTGGTTGTCCGAGCAGACCGGGCGTTACTACCGGCTGCCCAGCGAGTCGGAGTTCGAATACGCGCTGCGTGCTGGCAGCGAAGGTCGCTATCCGTGGGGGCGGTCGATGACGCCACCGGAGAACAGCGGCAACTTCACCGGCAGTCTGGACGTGTCGCCCAGCGGCCGGCACTGGAACAATGCCTTCATCGGCTACGGCGATGGTTTCTGGGGCACGGCGCCGGTCGCCATGTTCCGTGCCAATGCCTGGGGCCTGCATGACATCAGCGGCAATGTCAGCGAGTGGGTGGCCGATTGCTGGCACGCCAGCTACCGGCGTGCACCAGCCGATGGCGCGGCCTGGTTCAACCCGGGGTGCCGGCAACGGGTGATCCGTGGCGGCAACTGGGCCAATGCGCCGGAGCAGACCCGTGCGGCGTGGCGGCAGTCACAGGACTCGGACGTCACCTCGGCGCGTATCGGCTTCCGCTTGGTACGCGGAATTTGACCTTGCCGCGGCGTACGCTAGCGGTACCATCGGCCAAAGCCAGCCCGGCCCAGACGGAATCCAACCATGCGACAAGATCCTTTCGGTAACCAAGGCAATGGCGGTCAACGTCGGCGTGGTGGTGGCCTGTTCGGCAATATCCGCTGGGTGATCCTGCTGGGCTTTGCGGTCTATGGGGGCTGCTACTACTTTGGCAATCGCTCGGTGGACCCGTATACCGGCGAGAAGGTGCTGATCGACAGTTCGCTGGACGCCAATGAAGAGAAGGCGATGGGCTTGCAGGCCTATCAGGAAATCCTGGCACAGGAGCGGCCGGTCGATCCGAACTCGCAGATCGCCCGCCAGGTGCGCGAGATCGCCAGCCGCCTGATCGCCAAGGTCGACGTGGTGGAAACCTCGCTGGCGCAGGAGCACGGCCTGCAGCCGCAGCACTTCGCCAAGGACTTCGAGTGGGACGTGAACGTGCTGCAGTCCGATGAGGCCAATGCGTTCTGCCTGCCCGGCGGCAAGATGGCGGTGTATACCGGTTTGATTCCGGTCGCGCAGAATGCCGATGCGCTGGCGGTGGTGATGGGGCACGAAATCGCCCATGCCTTGTTGCGGCATGGTGCCCAACGCATGGCCCAGCAGAAGCTGACCCAGATCGGGCAGATGGCTGGTGCTGCCAGTGGCATGGATGTCCAGCAGCAACAGATGATGATGTCGGCGATGGGCTATGGCTACCTGCTGCCGTATGCACGCTCGCACGAAACCCAGGCCGATGAGGTTGGACTGATGCTGGCAGCCGCGGCTTGCTTCAATCCCGAAGAAGCGGTGCCGCTGTGGCAGCGCATGAGCCAGGCCAGCGGTGGCCAGGCACCACCGGAGTTCTCTTCCACGCACCCCAATCCGGGCACCCGCATCCAGAATCTGCAGGCGCTGATGCCCAAGGCACTGGAGTACCGGCAGCGCTACTGCGCGGCCGGTGCAGCCGCCCGCTAGCACCGGCCGCGACGCACTGCACAAGCACGTAACGAAGGCCGGAGGATGCTCGCCGGCGTTCCTGCTGTGTGGCCAGAGGTTGCGGATGCGACGTGGAGCGTTGCCGGTGTTGGGCGTGCTGTTGATCATGGTGGCGGTCGGCTGGGGCTGGGCGGCACATGCCGGACAGCTGTCCGCAGGCCGCTACGGCCGCGTGGAGGTGGTGGAGCCGCCGGTCGCGGCACGAGGCCTGGTGATCTACTTTGCCGACCCTGCCTTGTCGCGGACTCAGCGCAGGCAGTTTGCCGGGCGGCTGGCACACGCCGGCGCATGGGTGTCGGTGGTGGATGCGGCGCGCTATCGACGGCAATTGCGGAACGGCAATGGCAGCTGTCGCGCGATGGCCGATGATGCAGCGTTGCTTGCCCAGAAGCTGCTCAAGCGCGAGCGTGCCGGGCAGTTCTACCTGCCGGTGCTGGTCGGCCAGGGCAGCAGTGCCGGCTTGGTGCGCGACAGCGCGGCCGGTGCCGCACCTGGCGAGTTTGCTGCGGCCTTGGTTACCGCGGACGGCGCAGCATTAAGCAATGCCAGCTGCGTTGGCGGAACGGCAGCTGTGCAGGTCAAGTCCTTGCCGGAGGATGCGTTGTTGGCGGCGGTATCGGCGGCGCTGAACGCTGCACCTGTACAGGGTGTGGCGACGCTGCCCTTGGTCGAGATGCCGGTTGCAGGCAGCAAGCGGCTGGTGGTGTTGATTTCCGGTGACGGCGGCTGGCGTGACCTGGACAAGGGGCTGGCGCACGAACTCAACCAACGCGGCGTTTCCGTGGTCGGCTGGAACAGCCTGCGTTACTTCTGGAAGAAACGTACCGCTGCACAGACAGGTGCCGATCTGGACAATGTGGTGCGCACTTATCGGCAGCGTTGGCAGGCTGACGACGTGGCGCTGGTTGGCTATTCGTTTGGCGCTGATGTGCTGCCCTTCGCCTATCCGCTGCTCAGCGGGGAGCAACGCCGCGCGGTACGGCTGGTGTCCTTGTTGGGGCTTGCCCACGGTGCGGATTTCGAGGTGCGGGTAGGCGGCTGGCTGGGCTGGTTCCGGGCCCAGGAAGTGCCTGTGCAGCCTGCGTTGGCCGGCTTGCAGCCGGTCGCGCACCAGTGTGTTTACGGGGTGGATGAGAAGGACAGCCTTTGCCGCGACCTGCGAGGTGATGCGCACATGCAGGTGGTTGAGCTCCCCGGTGGGCATCACTTCGATCGTGATCCGGGCAAGCTGGCGCGGATCATTGTCGATCGTTGGGACGCGGCGCTGGCTCAGCCCTGAGTGGAATCGCCGGGCGCTGGCTTTGCGCGGATCTGCTCAACCCTCAATTGCAGCTCGCCTTCTGCCAGACGGGCGCGCAGCTGTTCGCCGGGCTTGACCTGCCCGGCGCTGCGGACCAGGGCGCCGTCCTCAAGCCTGGTCAGTATCGAATAGCCACGCGCCACGGTAGCCAGGGGGCTCACCGCTTCCAATGAGCGGGCGACGCCGCGCAGACGCAATGCATCGCGCTGCAACTGGCGCGCCATCGCCGCATGGGCGCGCGGTGCCAGGGTTGCCAGCTTCTCGGCCAATGCATTCAAGCGGCGCTGCGGCTGGGTGCTGCGCAGCACGGTGGCAGCGTGGCGGAGTCGAGATGCGCGACGTTCCTGTTGCTGCTGCCAGGTGGCGTGCAGGCGTGCGAAGGCCGCTTCCTGGCGATGCTTGAGCAGGTTCAGGCGTGCCTGCGGGCTATGTGCCTGCAGCCGCAAGGCAGCACGGTCGGCGCGTTGCATGGCCTGGCTCATCGCGTGGACCTGCAGCTGCTGCAGGCGTTGCGCCAACCTGCGTACCCGCAGCGCAAGATCGCGCTGGTCCGGAACCAGCAGCTCGGCGGCCACGGATGGCGTCGGTGCGCGCAGATCGGCGGCGAAATCGCTCAGGCTGAAGTCGGTTTCGTGGCCTACCGCCGAGACCACCGGCGTGTTGCTGGCGGCGACTGCACGCGCCAGCTGTTCATCGTTGAAGGCCCACAGGTCTTCCAGCGAGCCACCGCCGCGGGTCAGCAGGATCACGTCGTAACGGCCACTGGCATCGGCCTGGCGCAGCAGCGAGGTGATCTGCGGTGCGGCGGTGGCGCCCTGTACCAGCGACGGCAGCAGCTCGACTTCCAGCATCGGGAAACGCCGCTCCAGCACGCTCAGTACGTCACGCACCGCCGCGCCACTGGGCGAGGTGATCACCGCCAGCCGACGCACGTGCGCTGGCAGCGGACGCTTGCGTGCTGGGTCAAACAGGCCCTCGGCTTCGAGCCGGGCCTTGAGTTCGTCGTAGGCGCGGCGCAGCGCGCCTTCGCCGGCTTCTTCCATGTGGTCGAGGATCAGCTGGTAGTCGCCGCGTGCTTCGTACAGCGTCAAACGACCGCGCACCAGCACGCGCATGCCTTCGCGCGGGAGGAACTTCAGCCACTGGCTCTTGGGTTTGAACATCGCCGCACGCACCTGCGCGCGTGCGTCTTTCAGGGTGAAGTACAGGTGCCCGGAAGCGGGTCGGCTGACACTGCCCAGTTCGCCTTCCACCCAGACCATCGGGAACGTGCTCTCCAGAAGGTCGCGCGCCAAGGTGTTGAGCTGGTTGGGGGTGAGGACGTCGTTGCTGGAGGTCATGGTTCAACTGCTATGCCGATAGGGCGCCGGTCCGCGCCGGGGCGCAGGCGAGCTGACGGTCCCTATCTTACGGGAGCGATTGCGCTGGCCGGCGATGTTGGAGCAGGGTCAGGGCTTCTGGGTGGTGTCGGCATGCCGCTGCAAGGCCCACTGCACATGTTCGCGCACCACGTCGGATGCATGCGTCTGGCGGCTTTGCAGCGCTTGCTCTGCGGCGGGAGAGGGCACGGCATTGCCCAGCGCCACGGCGATGTTGCGCAGCCAGCGTTCATGGCCGCTGCGACGGATCGGGCTGCCCTCGGTGCGGCGCAGGAACTCGTCTTCTTCCCAGGCGAACAGCTCGGGCAGGGTGGCGGTGTCCAGGTTGTTGCGGGCGCGGAAGTCCGGCTCGTCGGTACGCCGGGCGAACTTGTTCCACGGGCACACCAGCTGGCAGTCATCGCAGCCATAGATGCGGTTGCCCATCAGGGGGCGCATTTCCAGCGGAATCGCGCCTTCATGCTCGATGGTCAGATAGGAGATGCAACGGCGCGCATCCAGCCGATGCGGGGCGATGATGGCGGCAGTGGGGCAGACATCGATGCAGCGCGTGCAACTGCCGCAATGCGCGGTGGCCGGCACATCCACCGGCAATGGCAGGTCAACGTAGATCTCGCCGAGGAAGAACCAGGAGCCGCCGTTGCGGTCGATCAGGCAGGTGTGTTTGCCGATCCAGCCCAGTCCCGCATTGCGCGCCAGTGCACGTTCAAGCACCGGCGCCGAGTCGACGAAGACCCGGTAGCCGAACTGGCCAATCTCGTCGGCGATGCGCTCGGCCAGCTTCTGCAGGCGGTTGCGCATCAGCTTGTGGTAATCGCGGCCCAGCGCGTAGCGCGCCACATAGGCGCGCTCGCCATCATTCAAGGTTGCCCAGGCTTCGGCGTCGTCCTTGTGGCCGTAATCCAGGCCGACCGAGATCACCCGCAGCGTGCCGGGCAGCAGTTCCTGTGGGCGCGCCCGCAAGGTGCCGTGGCGGGCCATCCATTCCATCGTCCCGTACAGGCCCTTGCCCAGCCAGTCGGCCAGGTGTGCCTCATCCTCGCCCAGCTCGATGCCGCTGACCCCGCAGCGCTGGAAGCCTGCCTCACGGGCAAGCTGGTGGATGCGCAGCGACAACTGCGCCGGGTTTGCGGCGGTAACGGCTTCAGACATGGCGCAAGTATAGAATTGCCGGCATGTCAGAGCCCGTCGAATTGTTCGATATCGCCGCTGCCCGCCAGATTGATGGGCAAGCGACCGCTGCCCTGGGTGGCGATGCTTACCTGCTGATGCAGCGCGCCGGCCATGCCGCCTGGCAGACCGCGCTGCAGTATTGGCCGCAGGCGCGGCGCATCGTGGTGGTGTGCGGGCCCGGCAACAATGGTGGCGACGGCTATGTGCTGGCCCGCCACGCCCGCCAGTCCGGGCGTGACGTCAGCGTGCTGCATTTGCCGGACGCGTCGCCGCGCACAGCCTTGGCGCAGCGCGCCTGCACGGATTATCTGGCCGTTGGCGGCCACGTTGAGATTGCGTCGCAATGCCTGCAACAAGCCGATCTGATCGTCGACGCGCTGTATGGCATCGGCTTCAGCCGCGCGCCAGATACCGATGATGCAGCCCTGATTGCAGAAATGAATGCTGCACCGGCGCCGGTATTCGCGCTGGATGTGCCCAGTGGCGTTGATGCGCTCAGCGGCAACGTGGCCGGCGCGGCGGTGCGTGCGGCGCGGGTATTGCAGTTCATCGTGCCGCATCAGGGGCTGCACACGGGTGCGGCGTTGGAGCATGCCGGGCAGCGCTTGCTGGCTGATCTGGAGGTGCCCGCGGTCGCCTTTGAGGGTGTCAGCGCAAGCGCGCTGCGCTGGGCCAGGCCGCAGTTGCTGCGGATGCTGCCACCACGTCGGCTCAATACCCATAAAGGTGAATCCGGGCATGTGCTGTGCGTCGGCGGCAACCACGGCAGTGGCGGCGCGGTGATGCTTGCTGCCGAGGCTGCGCTGCGCGGTGGTGCCGGTCTGTGCAGTGTGGCGACACGCGCGCTGCATGTGGCGCCGTTGTTGGCGCGCTGTCCCGAAGCGATGGTGCACGCTGTCGACAGTTCCGAGGACTTCGCAGGCTTGCTTGCCCGCGCCAGCGTCATCGCGCTGGGGCCTGGACTGGGCCAGGATGATTGGACGCATGCCTTGTGGTCGGCGGTGCTGGCCAGCGGCAAGCCGCTGGTACTGGATGCCGATGGGTTGAATCTGCTGGCCGCCGATCCGCGGCCGCTGCCGCAGGCGATTCTCACCCCGCATCCGGGTGAGGCCGCGCGCCTGCTCGGCACCGATACTGCCAGCATCCAGCGAGATCGCTTTGCAGCAGCGCAGGCCTTGGCAGCGCGTTATGCGGCAGTGGTGGTGCTCAAGGGCGCTGGTACGGTGATCGCCGCGCCCGGGCAGCTGCCGCGGGTGATTGCCGCGGGCAATCCGGGCATGGCGGTCGGCGGCATGGGTGATCTGCTGACCGGCGCCATCGCCGCCGTAGTGGCGCAGGGCCTGTCGCTGTTTGATGCGGCCAGCACTGGCGCCTTGTTGCACAGCCTGGCCGGCGATGCAGCGGCCGCCGAAGGTGAGCGCGGGCTGTTGCCGCGCGATCTATTGCCGCACCTGCGGGCGCTGGCCAATCCATAATGTCTCCCATGATCGAATTGTCATTGCCCCAAGCCGAGAGCACCGACCTGCTGGGTCAGGCCCTGGCACAGACCCGGCCCGCGCAGGCGGTGGTTCATCTGCATGGTGATCTGGGGGCCGGAAAATCCACCCTTGCCCGTGCTTTGTTGCGCGCGCTGGGCGTGCAGGGGCCGATCCGCAGCCCCACCTATACCTTGATCGAACGCTATCCACTGGACAGCGGCGAGGCCTGGCATCTGGACCTGTACCGGATTGGCAATGCCGGCGAGCTGGATTTCCTCGGTCTGGATGATGCCGGCGCCGACCTGTGGCTGATCGAATGGCCCGAGCGCGGGGCGGGCGGACTGCCGCCGGTCGACCTGCTGGTGGCGCTGGAGATCGACGGCCATGGTCGCCGTGCGCGGTTACAGGCGCAGAGTCCGGTGGGGGAGGCCTGGCTGCAGCAGTTGCGCAAAACGCCCCACTTGCAGGGGCTTTCTGCCCTGTGACTACAGGAAGTTACGGCAGGTTGCGGATTATTAAGGGAAAAAATGTTGCAATTACCGAATTCCGGTGATTGAATCCGCCCATGACTACGGGAAACCGCCTGTTTGCATTGTCTGTTGCCGTCGCCGGCCTGTGCTTGGCCAGCGCTTCCGCGTGGGCCGGTGAGATCCGTGGGCTGGGTTTGAGCGCCGGCGCCACTGGCACCCGTGCCGAAATCCAGCTGGCGGGCGGTGGCAGCTACAAGACCATCAGCCTGGCCGGTCCCAATCGGCTGGTCATCGATTTTCCCGAATCCACCGGCGTGCGCGGCCTCAAGTTGCCTGCGCCAGCGGGTGTGGTCACCGCCGTGCGCACCGGTAACCCGGTGCCGGGCACGTTCCGCATCGTGTTTGACCTGGCCGAATCGGTGGCCGCGTTCAAGCCGCAGATGCAGGGGCAGGGCGCTGAATCCAAGTTGCTGATCGAATGGCCGGGTGAAACCGCGCCGCGCGCAACGGCTGCACCGGTGGCAAGCACAAGCACGCCGCCCGCATCTGTGCCGCCGGCAACGCCGCCGACGGTAACCCCCGAGCAGGCGCGTGCCGAGGCGGCCCGTGCTACCGCTGCCTTGACGGCTGCGGTACGCCAGCAGGCCGCTACGCCAGCGCCGGCCCCGGCCGTAGCAAATCCAGCCCCAGCAACCGCCACGGCGGTCGTGGCCGCAGCCGGCAACCCGCCGACGGGGTCTTCTTCGTCCTCGCCAGCGGCCATCCTCAATGGACAGGGCGCGCCGGTCCGTACCACCATCGCCACCGGTGTGCCTACTCCCATCGTGCCGGCTCCAGCGGCTGCCGCACCGGTTGCGGCAACGCCGGCGCCTGCGCCGCGTCCGGTCATGCCAAGTGACGCGTCACGAATTCGGATGGCGCCGGGCATGCGCAATCTGGTGGTTGCCATCGATCCGGGCCACGGTGGCCAGGATCCGGGTGCCGTCGGCCCCACTGGCAAGCGCGAGAAGGACGTGACGTTGGCGGTTGCACGTGAACTTGCCCGCCAGGTCAACGCAACGCCGGGCCTGCGCGCGTTCCTGACCCGCGACACCGATGTGTTCATCCCGCTGCCGATGCGCGCCCAGCGTGCACGTGCGGCGAGGGCTGACATCTTCATCTCGATCCACGCCGATGCGGCTGAAAACCGTTCGGCGACGGGGTCTTCGGTCTATGTGCTGTCGACCAAGGGCGCGTCTTCGCAGCGTGCGCGCTGGCTGGCGGACAAGGAAAATGCCGCCGACCTGATTGGTGGCGTCAGCCTCAGCCGTACCGAAGGCACCTTGGCCAACGTGCTGCTGGATCTGGCCCAGAGCGGCAACATGAAGGCTTCAGAAGATGCGGCAGGGCACGTGCTCGGCGGCCTCAAGCGGATCGGCAACAACCACAAGCCCAACCTTGAGCGGGCAAACTTCGCCGTGCTGCGCACCTCGGACATGCCGGCGATGTTGGTCGAAACCGCGTTCATCTCCAACCCGGATGAAGAGCGCCGCCTGATTGATCCGGCCTACCAGCGCCGTATCGCCGGTGCGGTACTGGATGGCGTGCACACCTTCTTCAGCCGGCAGCCGCCGCCGGGCACCCTGTTCGCCGCCCGCGCCCAGGCCGAGATGGATGCAGCTGCTGGCACCGTTGCGGGTGGTAGCAAGTAACACAGCGCCTGCTTTGAGCCCCTCTCCCCGCGGGAGAGGGGTTGGGGTGAGGGCAGGGCGAAGTCGGATCGATGAACTACCAGTTCTTGTCCGGTTCTTTCTGCTGCATGCTGGCAATGTCGGCTGGCCTCCCCTTCGGGGCACCTTCTCCCGAAGGGGGAAGGGATTGGCGCTCTGATCGCGGTGTTCGGCCCATGCTCGGCTATCATCGTGGGCATGCATGACGTCAGCCTGATCCCCCATCAATCCTTGTTTCCGTCCCCCGCCAAGGCGCTGCAAACCTCTGGCGGTGCGGCATGAATGCGATCCGTCCGCTGCCGGAAATCCTGATCAACCAGATCGCCGCCGGCGAGGTGGTTGAGCGTCCCGCCTCGGTGGTCAAGGAACTGGTCGAGAACGCACTCGATGCCGGTGCGACCCGCGTGGACATCGATCTGGAAGAAGGCGGCGTACGCCTGATCCGCATCCGCGACAACGGCGGCGGCATCGCTGCCGAACAGCTGCCGCTGGCGGTGTCGCGCCATGCCACCAGCAAGATTGCCAGCCTGGACGATCTGGAGTCGGTGGCCACGCTCGGCTTCCGCGGCGAAGCCCTGCCGTCGATTGCCTCGGTCAGCCGTTTCACCCTGGCTTCGCGGCGTGCCGACGACGAGCATGGCTCGGCGCTGCAGATCGAGGGCGGCGAGCTCGGCGACGTGACCCCGCGTGCGCACGCGCCCGGTACCACCGTGGAAGTGCGCGAGTTGTTCTACAACGTGCCGGCACGGCGCAAGTTCCTGCGCGCCGAGCGCACCGAGCTTGGCCATATCGAGGAATGGCTGCGTTCACTGGCGTTGGCGCGCCCGGACGTGGAGTTGCGTGTCTCGCACAACGGCAAGCCCTCGCGGCGCTACAAGCCCGGTGATCTGTATTCGGATGCACGTCTGGGCGAAACCCTGGGCGAGGACTTCGCACGCCAGGCCTTGCGCGTGGATCACAGTGCCGCCGGCCTGCGCCTGCATGGCTGGATTGCGCAGCCGCAGTATTCGCGGGCCAGCGCGGATCAGCAGTATCTCTACGTCAACGGCCGCTCGGTGCGTGACCGCAGCGTCAGCCATGCGGTGAAGATGGCTTATGGCGATGTGCTGTACCACGGCCGACAGCCGGCCTACGTCCTGTTCCTGGAGCTGGATCCAACCCGTGTCGACGTCAACGTGCATCCGGCCAAGCACGAAGTGCGCTTCCGCGATTCGCGCCTGATCCATGATTTCGTCTACCGCACCTTGAAGGATGCGCTGGCGGAAACCCGCGCCGGCATGGAGCCCACCGCAGGGCAATCGCATCCGGTCGATCCGCAGGCGCAGCCAGCACCCAGCTACAGCGCAGGTGGCTACATGCTGTCGCGCCCTGGCGGCAATGCAGGTGGCGGTGGCAATGGCAATTGGCAGGCGCGGCAGTCGCCGCTGGGCCTGCAGGTGGCAGAAGCGCCCTCGGCATATGCGGCGCTGTACTCATCGGTGAATGGCGATGCGGATCTGCCGCGGCAGATGGATGCGGGTCCATCCCTGCCGCCGACCTCCAACGAGGCCGGCGTGCCGCCGCTGGGCTACGCTATCGCCCAGCTGCACGGCATCTACATCCTGGCCGAGAACGCCGAAGGCCTGATCGTGGTGGACATGCATGCCGCCCACGAGCGCATCGGCTACGAACGCCTGAAGAACGCGCACGACGGTATCGGCCTGCATGCGCAGCCGTTGCTGGTGCCGATGACCCTGGCGGTGGGCGAGCGTGACGCGGATACCGCCGAGCGCGAGGCGTCCACCCTGGCTGCGCTGGGTTTCGAGGTCACCCGTTCCGGCCCGGGCTCGCTGCATGTGCGCAGCATTCCGGCGCTGCTGGCCAATGCCGAGCCGGAAGGCCTGCTGCGCGATGTGCTTGGCGATCTGCGCGAACACGGGCAAAGCCGCCGCATCGCCACCGCGCGCGACGAACTGTTGTCGACGATGGCCTGCCACGGCGCGGTGCGCGCCAATCGACGGCTGACCCTCCCGGAAATGAATGCCTTGCTGCGCGACATGGAGATCACCGAGCGCTCGGGGCAGTGCAATCACGGCCGCCCGACCTGGGCGCGCTTCTCCTTGGCTGAAATTGATCGCTGGTTCCTGCGGGGGCGTTGATGAGACACGTATTGGGGGGCGCGGCCTTGATTGCCGCGATGCTGCTCGGTGGCTGCGGCGATGATGCGAAGAACACCGGGCCGGTAGTACAGGCGGACCCCACGTTCGCGCATGACAACGAACTGTGGCGCGAGCAGCGCCTGGTAGAGCTGCTGGCACCCGATGGCTGGACCAGCCTGGTCGGCCTGCATTGGCTGGACCTGAAGGCGCATTACATCGGCAGTGGCAGCACCAGTGGAATCCGCTTGGCAGTGGGGCCTCCGCGCATGGGTCTGGTGACGCGCGAAGGCAATGCGTGGTTTTTCGCGCCGGAGCCCGGTGTCTCGGTCAAGGTCGATGGGCAGGTGGTGAAGGGAAGGATTCCCTTGCATAGCGACCATGCCGAAGTACCGACGCTGATCCACTTCGACGACGACAAGGGCATCATCAGCCTGATCGAACGCGGCGAACGCTTCGGCCTGCGGGTCAAGCATGCTGACGCACCGGCGCGGGTGAACTTCAGCCATCTGGAATATTGGCCGGCGGATCCGAGCTGGCGCATCACCGCACGCTTCGTGCCGCATGACGTCAACAAGACCATTCCGATTGTCGATATCACCGGATTGACCACCGAGTTGGCCAACGCCGGCGCAATCGAGTTCGAGCGCGATGGACGCACCTGGCGTCTGGAGGCGCTGGGCGATGTTGGACGCCCGCTGCAGGTGATCTTCGCTGATCGCACCAGTGGCCGTGGCAGCTATGCGGCCGGGCGCTATATCGATATCGAGGTGCCGAACGCGAAGAGTGAGGTGGTGATCGACTTCAACCGGGCCTACAACCCGCCGTGTGCCTTCACCGCGTTCGCCACCTGTCCGTTGCCACCGCCGGAGAATCGCCTGGACATGGCGGTGGAGGCTGGTGAAAAGGCTTACGCCAAGTCCAAGGAGCCGGCCGCATGAGCTGGATCAAGCGCATGGGCCTGCTGCTGGTTACCTGCCTGCTCGCAGTGACGCCGCTGCTGGCAGGCGCTGCAGCACCAAAGTCGCCAGCGAAGCAGCCGCCGGTACCGCTGCTGTGGAAGGTCAGTGGCGGGCAGGGCAGTGAGCTCTACCTGCTGGGGTCCTTTCATCTGCTCAAGGCCGATGACTATCCGCTGTCCGCTGACGTGGACCGGGCGTTCGCGGGTGCGCAGCGCCTGTTGTTCGAACTGTCACCGGAGGAGATGAACTCGCCGCAGTTGGCAGCGCAGATGATGCAGGCGGCGCTGCGCCGAGATGGCCGGCAGCTCAAGGATGACCTGGACCCGGCGACCTGGCAGCAACTGGAGGCCTGGGGTGCTGCCAACAACATGCCGGTTGACCGGCTGGCGGGGCTCAAGCCGTGGTTCGTGGGGTTGACCATCAGCATCGCGCAGATGACCCGCCAGGGCTTGGATCCAAAGTCCGGGCTGGATCGGCACCTGATGGATCGTGCCGCGCAGGCCAACAAGCCCGCCGTCGGCCTGGAAAGTGCATCGTCGCAGATCACCATGCTCGACAGCATGAGCATCGACGAGCAGCGCCAGCTGCTGCGCGAAGCCCTGGAGCAGGTGGACAAGGGCGACGAACAGAGCCGGCAGCTGCACGATGCCTGGCGTCGTGGTGACGATGTGATGCTGTGGCGGGACATGGCCGCGCAGATGAAGCGCGAGTACCCGGGGCTGTACCAGCGGATCAACGTGGATCGCAACAACGCCTGGTTGCCCAGCCTGCAGCAGTGGTTGCAGCCCGGTCGCGGAAATACGCTGGTGGTGGTGGGAGCGTTGCACCTGCTGGGCAGCGATGGCGTGGTCGAGAAGCTGCGCGCCCAGGGCTACAAGGTCGAGCGGATCTGCAGCGCCTGCAAGCGTTGAGTGCCTTGGCTTGTTGTAGGAGCGGCGTTATCCCCGAAACCAAAGAACTATAAAGCAGCCAGAGCATAGCCGGGTTACCAGCGGCATAAAAAAAAAAAGGAGCCCCAACACAAAAA
>NZ_JBRREA010000045.1:0-34225 GCF_056759975.1 Stenotrophomonas sp. STEN031 | reverse complement strand
GCGCAGGGGAGGGTTGGGGAGGGGTGCCTTGGTTTTTGATCTTTGCTTCGGCTTTGGCGAATTCCGAATTCCGAATTCCGAATCCCGCCCAAAAGAAAAGACCCGATCTTTCGATCGGGTCTTTGGTGTCTGGCAGCCCCGGAAGGATTCGAACCTCCGAATGTCTGAGTCAGAGTCAGATGCCTTACCGCTTGGCGACGGGGCTATGGTGCGTGTTGATTATCGCACACTTGGCCTGCTGGTTGGCCTGGGTGGGATGGTCTTGTATAGGAAAAAAGCCTGATCTTTCGATCAGGCCTTTTGTGTTTGGCAGCCCCGGAAGGATTCGAACCTCCGAATGTCTGAGTCAGAGTCAGATGCCTTACCGCTTGGCGACGGGGCTGTAGTGCAGGTAAAACCTGCGTCCCTTGGTGGCTATGGGTGGACTCGAACCACCGACCCCAGCATTATGAGTGCTGTGCTCTAACCGGCTGAGCTACATAGCCTTGGGAGCCGGTAATTCTGGTGGTGCCGCGGCATTATGTCAACAGGTTTTTTTGCGCTTGTGGCCTGCGCAAGGCCATGGCAGAGTCCCCGGCAGTAGAAATTTTAGGAGTCCGCATCGTGATCGATCCGGACGGCTATCGACCGAATGTCGGCATTGTGCTGATGCGGGAAGACGGGCAGGTGTTCTGGGCACGACGTGTGCGCCGGGACGGCTGGCAGTTTCCGCAGGGTGGCATGAATACCGACGAGACCCCGGTCGAGGCCATGTATCGCGAATTGCAGGAAGAAACCGGCCTGCTGCCTGAGCACGTCGAAGTCCTGGGGGCGACCCCTGGTTGGCTTCGCTATCGGCTGCCCACGCGCGCCATACGCCACACCGAGAAGCAGGTCTGCATCGGCCAGAAGCAGGTCTGGTTCCTGTTGCGTCTGACCGGCGACGAGGCGCATGTGCGCTTGGATGAGACCGATACGCCGGAATTCGACCACTGGCGTTGGGTCGATTTCTGGTATCCGGTGGAGCATGTCGTTGTCTTCAAGCGTGGCGTCTATGCGCGCGCGCTGCGGCACCTGGCGCCATTGGCGCGGGGCATCGCGGGGCAGGGCGTGCAGGCGATGCCGGCGTCGGCACAGGAGGCCTGGATGCCGGGCAGCAATGCCGGGCATGAACGGCCCCGCAAACGGCCGCGGCGCCAGGGAGCTTGGCGTGGCAAGAAGATTAATAATGATTAACGCCAGAAATTGACAACCATTCGCATTTGCGATTGAATGCTGACACGGCCGATACGTGCCGGGTTCAGGGGCGTCAAGCCGTGTACGTTTGCATCTGCACTGGAGTTACCGATCACCAGATCCGTGAAGCCGCGCTTGCCGGCTGCGAAACGGTGTCCGAACTGACCATGCGTACCGGTTGTGGTTCCAACTGCGGTTCCTGTCTGGACATGGCCGCTGGCCTGCTGGAGCAGGCCCGCGCTACCCGCGAGCTGCCCCTGCCGCTGCTACGGGCTGCCTGAGCAGGCCCAGTCACCGCCTCGTCCTGGCGGTGGCTAATGATCACGATTCGCGTTCCTTCATCATCTGCCGGCAACCGGTAAAGTGCGCTCGTTCCTCTAGTCGGAGTCAGCGCCATGAAAGGCGACGCCAAGGTCATCGAATTTCTCAACAAGGTCCTCTACAACGAGTTGACCGCCATCAACCAGTACTTCCTGCACGCCAAGATGCTGAAGAACTGGGGCTTGAACGAGCTGGCCGAGCACGAATACAAGGAATCGATCGACGAGATGAAGCACGCCGACGTGCTTTCCGATCGCATCCTGTTCCTCGAAGGGCTGCCCAACTTCCAGGCGTTGGGCAAGCTGCGCATCGGTGAGAATCCCACCGAAATCCTCAAGTGCGATCTGGCGCTGGAAAACGAGGCGGCGGCGGTGCTGCGCGATGCGGTTGCCTATGCCGAATCGATCAGCGATTACGTCAGCCGCGAGCTGTTCGTGAAGATCCTCGATTCCGAGGAAGAGCATATCGATTGGCTGGAAACCCAGCTTGATCTGATCGCGCGCATCGGCGAGCCCAACTACCTGCTGACCAAGCTGGAAGACTGATCCGGCGACCGCCGGATCAGTGTGATGCCGGCGCCTGCCCGCGCTGACCGGCCTGGTAGTCGGTCAGCGCCTGGCGCGCGCGTCCAAACTCGGCCACGATCAGGGCCACCATCACCGTTGGCCGTTCCAGCGTTCCGGCGCGCGCGCCATGCTCGAGCCGGCGCGCCGCTTCGGACAGGGCCAGTACGCCGACGTTGGCGCTTGAGGACTTCAGGCTGTGCGCGAGCTGCGCAAGTCGTTGCAGGTCGGTCATCACCGCTGCTTCCTGCAGATGCCGCACCAGTTGCGGGGTTTCTTCCAGGAACACATCGATGATGGCGTTGATTTCCTCGCCGGCGATCTCGAACAGTTCGTCCAGCACGCTGCGCTCCAGCACCGAGGCGGTGATGCCGTCGGTATGGGCGGTGGAGGCGGCGGCCAGTGCGTTGGCGGAGAGGTCGGCGATGGGCATGCTGATAACCGGTTCGTTGGTTGCGATGGAAGCGGGCTTGAAGGCCTGCAGGCAGGTCAGGAGTTGCGCGCGCGAGATCGGCTTGGACAGGTATTCGTCCATGCCGCTGTCGAGGCAGCGTTGGCGGTCGCCGGCCATGGCGTTGGCGGTGATGGCGATGATCGGCAAACGGGTTGTGGCCGCGCTGCTGGCTTCGTGCTCGCGCCAGCGGCCGGTAGCGGCAAAGCCATCCAGTACCGGCATCTGGCAATCCATCAATACCGCGTCGTAGCGTTTGGCGTGCATCTTGTCGAGGGCGATGGCGCCGTTTTCAGCGGTGTCCACGTCGCAGCCCACTATCTTGAGCAGCTTCTGCGCGACCATCAGGTTGACCGAGTTGTCTTCGACCAGCAGTACCTGCATGCCCTTCAGCTCGGCGGTAGCTGGTGCCGGGCTGCTGGCCGCGGCTGCCTTGGCCGCGGTGGTTGGCATCGATGGGTTCGGTGTTGCGGCCAAGGATGCGGCGGCGGTCCTGCCGATCGGCACGCCGGTTGCGGCGGACATCTGGGCGGGCGCGGCCGGGCTGGCAATGTCGCTTTCCTTCCACAGCAACAACGCCGGGTTTGGGCTCGGCGCCAGCTGCAGCGGTTCGGCCAGGGCGTTGCGCAGCTGGGTATCGGGCAGTTGCCGTGGCAGCAGGGTGGCGCCATCGCGCAGCGCATCGGCTATTGGCGCATCGCCGTACAGCCACAGCAGGCGCGGGCGGTTGTCATCCATCCGCTCCAGTGCGCGTTGCAGTGCCGGCGCGCTGTTGCGCAGTGGTTCCAGATCGCCGATCACCGCATGGAAGTTGCCTGAGACGGTGGGCTTGCGCAGCCGTTCCAGTGCTTCCTGCAGGTTGTTGGCAACCACCGGCTGATAGCCCCAGTTCGGCAGCACCAGCTGCAGCCGCTGGCGCAGGCGTGGCTCCGGGGTGACCAGCAGTACCTGGCGGGCGTTGCGCAGGTGCTCGGGCCTGTGCAGGTCACCGATGACCTTCAGCAGTGGAATCTCGAACCAGAACGTGGCGCCGCGCAACGGCTCGGATTGCACGCCGATACTGCCCTGCATCAGGTCGATGATGCGTTTGCAGATGGCCAGGCCCAGGCCGGTGCCGCCATACAGGCGGGTGGTGGAGGCGTCGGCCTGGGTGAAGGCGTTGAACAGGCGTTGTGCCTGGCTGGCATCCAGGCCGATGCCGGTGTCACGCACCTCAAAACGCAGGCGATGCTGCGCGGCGGTTTCACCCAGGCGCTTGACGTGGATGCTGATCTCGCCGCGCTCGGTGAACTTGATCGCGTTGACCAGCAGGTTGCCCAGCACCTGGCGCAACCGCACCGGATCGCCGCGCACCGACAGGCGCACGGCAGGGTCGATATGCAGGGACAGGCGCAGGCCCTTGTGCTCGGCGGCGCGTTGCATCAAGCGCAACATCCCGTCCAGGGTCTCGCGCAGGTTGAAGGTGGTGATCTCCAGCTCCAGGCGGTTGGCTTCGAGCTTGGAGTAATCGAGGATGTCATCGACGATGCGGAACAGCTGCCGGGAACTCTCGGTCGCCGTATCCAGCATGTTGCGCTGTTCCAGATTGAGCGGCCCCTGTGCGACCAGCTCCAGCATCGGCAGGATGCCGTTCAACGGGGTGCGGATCTCATGGCTCATCGTGGCCAGGAATTCGCCCTTGGCCAGGGTGGCGGCTTCGGCGGCCTGCTTGGCTTCCAGCAGTGCCTGCTGCAGGGTGTTGTGGTCCTGCGCGGCGGCCTGCAGGCGCTTGTTCTCCAGCCGCGCCTCCTCAAGACGCAACTGCTGTGCGTGCGTGTGCTGCATCTGCCGCCCGGCGCTGAGGGCGGCCACCAGTGCGGCAACCGCGGCGACACCGGCGCAGGCGGCGACCGCGACGCCGGGCACGGCCGCGATGAAACCGGCCGCACAGGCCGCAGCGGCGCAGGCTGTCGCCAGCAGCGCCCAACCGCGCGTGGCGCCGGATGCAGCGGCGTTCACAGCACCGCGTTCTGGAAGTCGAAGTTGAGTTCGCTGCCGGCGCGCTGCACCACGTTGCCCTGGATGAAGTCGATGCCGCCCATCCACATGGCTGCAGCGGCCTGCGGGTCCTCGATCTGCTGGCCGATGATCTGCAGGTTGGCGCGATGGGCAAGATCGATCGCACCGCGCAGTTCGTCACGCAGTTTCTGGTTGGCGTGCGCGTCGGCGTAACGGGCGGCCATGCGGACGAAGCTCAGCGGCAATTGGGTGAGCAATGCATTGGCTTCGGCGCTGGGTTCGAACTGGCTCAGGCAGAACTGCACGCCCGCCGGCATCAGCTGCGCGCAGAACTGCTGCAAGGTCACTGCATGCACCAGTGCGTCGGACAGGCGCACGTCGATGACCAGGCCGTTGCCGGCAACCTGGCGCTCCTGCAAGGCATTGAGCAGCCATTCCGCATAGGCGCTGCGCGCTAGGCTGCGCATCGACTGCGAGAGGAACAGGCGCATCGGCGGTTGCGCGAACTGGTACAGGTGCAGCAACCCCAGGGCATGTTCGACGACCTGCTGGTCGAGGTCTGCGATGCGTCCGGCGGCTTCGGCAGCAGGAATCACCTGGCCGGCGGAGAGCAGGGTGCCGTTGCTCTGGCGCAGGCGCAGCAGCACCTGGTACTGGGCGGTATCGCCGCCGGCGACGGCGACGATGGGCTGGTAGGCCAGCTCAAGCTGGCCCTCGAGCAGGGCCAGATGTTCGTTGTTGACGGCGACATCGCTGCTTTCATAGGCGGCGACGCCGGCGCTGCTCAGGCGCGCCTGCAACGCAGTGCGTTCCACGGCTTCCAGTGCGGCATCGGCGTCGTTCAGGTCCTGCGACAGGTTGGCGTGGCCAACCACGCAGCGCAGGAACACCGACTCATCCTCGCGCGGCGCAAACGGCTGTGCGGACAGGCCATCGCGTACCTGCTGGGCCAGGGCGGGCACGGCTTCTTCTTCGATGCCGCGGGTCAGCAGCAGGAAGCTGTTGTCATTGAGACGCGCCAGCAGATGCGGGCGCAGGTTCTCGGCTAGGCGCTGCCCGGCCTGCACCATCAGGCGCTCGTAGCTGGCATAGCCATAGCGCTCGCGCAGGCCCAGCGCGCTGGCGATCTCGATGAACATCAGGCCGGCCGGTTGCTTCTCGGCGATGGCGGTCTGCAACTGCTGCATCACGTTGTGACGGGTGGGCAGGCCGGTCTCGGGATTGTTCATCAGGGGGCCGACATCGGTCTTGCCCAGCGCCTGCATGCGATTGCGGCGGATACGGTTGGCAACCGCGGCGACCAGGTGGCGCGGCCGGATCGGCTTGACCAGCACGTCATCGGCACCGCAGTCGAGCACTTCGAACTGGCGGTCGGGGTCGGCTTCACCGGTCAGGAACACGATCGGTAGCAACTGCTGATGCGGCTGCTGGCGGATCATCGCGGTCAGGCGCATGCCGTCGAGTCCCGGCATGTGCAGATCCATCAGGATCAGGTCGGGACGGTGTTCGCTGATGGCCTGCTGCACGCCTTCCACTTCCATCTGCACGAAGGCCTGCATGCCGGCGCCATGCAGCACGCTCTGCGCGAACAAGGCCTGCGAGCGGTTGTCTTCGACAATCAGCACCCGGTAGGGGGTGTCGTCGCCGACATCGCTGGCCATGGCCGCCACGCCGGCGTCGGGGCCGCTCTTGAGCTGCGCCTGTACCGCCTCGGCGGGCGGCGCGTTGCGCACGCTCCAGCGTTGCCAGTAATCGGCAGGTGGGGTTTCCGCGCGTAGCGGGCGGGCAGATGCGGTGAGGGTGTCGGTGCTGGCCATCGGTGAATTATGGTTCAGGGGGCGGGCGGCAGCGAGCGATCGCCGGGCGTTGACGTTGCCGATATTGGCGCGTCGGTACTGCTACCGGCAGTACCGAACAGGCGCTTGAGGCCGCGCCACAGCATGCGCCATACCAGCCATACCGTCAGTGCACCGATGACGCTGGCGCTGAGTACGAAGACAAGTGCCAGCCACGGATGGGCCAAGGCCAGGGCCAGGGCGCCGATCACCACGCTGTCTTCGGCAAACGAGGCCACCCAGTTGCTGGCGGGCTCGGGGGAGGTATTGAGCAGGGCACGGGTGCCGGCCTTCAGGCCGTGGCTGGTCAGCGCAATGCCAGCGCCTGCGGCCAACACCCCGGTGCTCAGTTCGCCATTGGGAGAAAGCGTGGCGGCGGCAAGGAAGGCGCCGGCCGGGACCCGCGCCAGCGTCTGCAGCAGGTCCCAGATCGAATCCACGCCCGGAATCTTGTCGGCAAAGAACTCGGCCACCGCCAGCGCCCCGGACGTGCCCAGCACCCACCAGGACTCGGTGGCCTGCAATGCGGGCGGCAGGTCCACCCAGCCCATCAGCCCGGCCATGCCAACGCCGAACACGGTCAGATAGACACGGATGCCGGCCAGCCAGGCCAGCAAGATGCCGATGACGAATACATGGGCTTCGGTCATGGGGAAGGTCCGGCCGGGTACTGTGAGCAGGATCGCAACTATCGAGCATGCCTGCGGTGAATGCCAGCTGCCGGCGCGCAAGCGCGGGTGCATGGCTGTCGTTTACACTGGACCGTCGTTTCAGACCGAGCACAGGTGTCACCCTCAGGGAGCACTGGAGCCTGCCATGACCCACCGACCTTCTTCCCGTTTCCAGATCACCCCGCGCGGTGGTGCGAGCACGCGCCCGGCTTGGGTGCCGATCGCCCTGCTGGCCGGCGCCTGGCTGCTGTCGCTGTTGCTGGTTGGCTGGCTGGCGGCGCGCTTTGCCTCGCCCGATGCCGGCGGACTGCGCGAGAAACTGCGCCAGAGCGAGGCCCTGGTGAGCCAGCAGCGCGGACAGCTCGACGAGCTACGCCAGCGCCAGGCCACGCTGGAGGCCTCGGACAGGATCAGTCGCGCCGCCAACAACGAGGTGCAGGCCTCGCTGGCCGAGCGCGATGAGGAAATTGCCGGTCTGCGTGCGGATGTCGCCTTCTATGAACGGCTGGTCGGCTCCACCAGCCAGCGCAAGGGTCTGAATGCCCATTCGGTGGAGTTCAGTCCCGAGGCGGCCGGCACCTGGCATTACAGCGTGGTGCTGACCCAGAACCTCAACCGGGGGGCGATCAGCCAGGGGCAGATGCGGTTCTCGGTCGAGGGCGTGAAGGACGGAAAGCTGACAACGGTCAGCTGGGATGACCTACATCAGCGAAAAGGCGTGCCGGGGCAGGATTATTCCTTCCGTTATTTCCAACAACTGGACGGTAGCGTGATGCTGCCCCGGGATTTCACACCGCAACGTGTGCGAGTCTCCCTGTCCGGATCCGGGGGGAGCTCCAACCAGACATTCGATTGGAAACTCGCCGGCAACGGCAGAGGGGAATAAACATGTTCAAAAGCAAGTCCAAGCACGACACCGACCTGTCCGTCGACGCGTTGATCGGTTCCCAGGTGGAAATCCGCGGCGACGTGGTGTTCAGCGGCAGCCTGTATGTGGAAGGCCGCATCCTGGGCAAGGTAATTGCCGAGGAAGGCTCCAAGGCGATGCTGACCCTGGCTGAACACGGTCGCATCGAGGGCGAGGTACGTGCCGCGGTGGTCGTGCTCAGTGGCAGCATGGAAGGCGACGTCCATGCCAGCGAGCGCATCGAGCTGACGCCAAGTGCCCGCGTCACCGGCAATGTGCATTACACCGTGGTGGAAATGAGCGCCGGGGCGCAGCTCAATGGCCGCCTGCTGCATACCGCGGCAATGGCCGCGCTGCCGGCACCGGATGCCAAAGTCGCCGAGAAGTCCAAGAAAGCTGAAGCCGCTGCGGCTTGAAACAGGGGCTTGCCGCCCCCATCCTGAGCACCATGAGCACCCTAGTTTCCCTGCCCGGCGTTCAGCCGGCGCCTGACTACCAGTCCCTGGACCGCCCGCTGAACTTCACCCCGGCGGCTGCTTCCAAGGTGCGTGAGCTGATCCAGGACGAGGGCAACGACGCACTCGCCCTGCGTGTCTACATCCAGGGCGGCGGTTGCTCCGGTTTCCAGTACGGTTTTGAATTCGATGAGAACCGTGCCGAAGATGATCTGGCGGTAATCACCGAAGGCGTCACCCTGCTGGTCGATCCGCTGAGCCTGCAGTACCTGATGGGCGCCGAGGTGGATTACAGCGAAAGCCTGACCGGTGCCCAGTTCGTGATCCGCAACCCCAACGCCCGCACCACCTGCGGCTGCGGTAGCAGCTTCTCGGTCTAAACCCTTCCAGGCCGCAGCTTGGCGGCTTGCAAGCCTGCTGCTTTGTCGTCAGGCTCTGGCGGATGCTGAAACCTGAATCCCGTTTTGCCGGGCACGCCTTTGTCGGGGCGCCCTTGGACCGTGCCGATGCCCTGCGGGGCGATGCCGATGCGCTGGCGGCCTTGTGGCCGACCGCCCAGGTGTTGGTGTTGGATGCCGATGGCACCGCGTTCGCAGATGATCAAGGGCAACCGGCGCTGTTCAATGGTGGCGACCTGGGCGGTGGCGCCGGCGCGGCGACTTTCCTGGGGCTGCTTGATGGCCGCGCCTGGTTTGTCGCGGAGGCGGCGACGCTGACCGTGCAGGCGCCGCAGCGCATGGACCTGCGGCAGGCAGCGGTGAACTGGCCGGCCGCGTTGGCCGACATCTTCTGCTATGCGCGCGGCATGTCGTACTGGCATTCGCGCAATCGATTCTGTGGTGTCTGCGGCGGGCCGGTGCGTTTCGGCCGCTTCGGCTTCATCGGTCATTGCGATCAATGCCGTACCGAGCACTACCCGCGGGTGGATCCGGCGGTGATTGTCGCGGTCGAGAACAATGGCCGGCTGTTGCTGGGGCGGCAGAGCAACTGGGTGGCGCGCCGTTACTCGGTACTGGCCGGTTTTGTCGAACCCGGTGAAACCTTCGAGCAGACCGTCGCCCGTGAAGTATTCGAAGAGGCGCGGGTACGGGTGATTCAGGCGCATTACCAGGGGACCCAGCCATGGCCGTTCCCGGGCGCCTTGATGGTGGGTTTCCGTGCCAGTGCGCACGACGACGTGCCGACAGTGGATGGTGAGCTGGAGGATGCGCGCTGGTTCAGCGTCGACGAGGTGGGCGCGGCCCTGCAGCGTGATACCGACGATGACGGGCGGGGCATCCTGCTGCCGCAGCGGTTGTCGATTGCCCGCACCCTGATCGAACAGTGGTACCAGAGCCAGCGCCAGTGAGTGCGCTCCGCCAGCGTCCGGACCGGGCCGGGCAAGCCCGGCAGGGCCTACAATCGCAGGCAGGAGGGATCGCATGTTCACAACCTTGGTAGCGGTAATCGCCGCACTGGTGCTGGGTCATCTGGCGCCCGCATTGATGGCCTCGCTGCGTGATTGGCGCTGGTTCGGGCGCTGGTTGGGCTGGCTGCGTGCGCAGCAGGGTGAATCGCCCGGACGCTACACCGTGTTGCTGGCGATCCTGCCCTGCGTGCTGTTGGTTGGCCTGATGCAATGGATCCTGGCCGAGCGCCTGTTCGGGCTGCCGTCGCTGGTGTTCGGCGTGGTGTTGTTGGCCCTGTGTTGGGGGCCGCGCGACCTGGACCGCGATGTCGAGGCGGTGATTGATGCCGAGGATGCCACCGCTGCAGGGCTGGCCGTGTCGAAACTGCAGTCGGCCGGTGGCAGCCTGCGCGAGGATGCGCCCGGCCTGGTCGAAGCGACCGTGGTCAATGCACTGCGGCGCTGGTTTGCGCCATTGTTCTGGTTCCTGCTGCTGGGGCCGCTGGGGGCGGTGCTGTATCGCCTGTTGGCGCAGTCCGCGCAGGGGCCGCAGAGTGTGCAGCTGTCCAGCGAGGAACGTCGTGCGGGGGATTGGCTGCTGGCGGTGCTGGAGTGGCCGGTCGCGCAGCTGATGACGCTGTCGATGGCGCTGGTTGGCAATTTCGATACGGTGTTTTCGGCCTGGCGCCGCGCTGCGGGCAACCGTTGGGCGCTGCAGCTGGGTTTCCTCGCCGAAGCCGCACGCGCCAGCGTGGGCGCCGAGTTGGTTGAAGAGGCCGAGGAAGCGCGGCTGGCCGGGCAGGTGCCGGTCGACGAGCGTTATCCGGAGTTGCGCGATGCGATGAGCCTGGTCTGGCGCACGCTGCTGCTGTGGATGGCGCTGCTGGCGCTGCTGGTGATTGCTGGCTGGGTGGGCTGAGCCAGCACGAATCGGGGGCGGCCGTCGCCCGGGTAAGCGCAACGCACCCGGGAAGCGGGAATCTGGTCGGGTTCAAGGCTGTTGGACGGAGCCCCGGGTGCGCTGCGCTTACCCGGGCTACGTGAATACCGTGCCTGCTTTCAGCCCGGTGCGAGCAGGTTGAACGGGTACCAGGGCAGGTTGCGCAGCAACCAATAGGAAACGATCAGTACCAGCCACGGGATCGGCCGTGCGAACAGCCGCACCAGCCAGCCCAGTTTTGCCGGCCATAGCCCGGCGCCATGCAGGGCCATCACCAGCACCGGCACGATCGACACGATCAACAGCGGGTTCATCGCCATCGCCTGCGGCAGATCCAAGTGGACCAAGGCGTGCAGGCAGCGGGTGCTGCCGCAGCCCGGGCACCACAGTCCGGTCAGCGCATAGAACGGGCAGGGAGGGAGCGGATTGCCAGGGACATTGGGGTCGACCCGGCTCAGTATCGCCACCGCGCCCACGCTGATGCCGGCAATCGCGGCCAGGGGCAAGTAACGCAGCAGATGTTGCGGGAACTGCATATCAGCAAACAGGCCGGCCGCTGGCGGCCGGCCCGTTGGGTTCATCAGTAGCTGGAAGCGCCGCTCATCGCGCCGCCAACACCGAGCACCATGACCAGCACGATGTACAGGATGGTGACGACGATGCCTGCGCCAGCGGCGTAGATCGCCCACTTCTTGGCCTTGTCGGCGGCATCACGGGCGCCGGCGATGTCACCGGCAGCCAGCAGGCCGTTGACCTTGGCAGCGTTGATGATCGACACGATGCCCAGCGGCAGGCAGCAGAACAGGGTGGACAGGATTGCCCAGACGAGGTTGTTGGATACGGCGGGACTGCTTGTATTCACGTAAAACTCCTTGTTGAAAAATCAGCGTGACTTGCAGGCATTCGCCGCAGTCAGCGACGAGATGATCATTGTGGCAACCCAGCATAGCGGCCACGTGATGAAACCGATGAAGACAAAACACAGCAGAAAGTTGACGAACGACAGCGCCCAGTAGCCGAACATGATGATCAGCCCGGTGGCGACGTTGCCCGCGTACAGATGACCAATACCGAAAACCTGGAAAAACCCCGGCAGCACTTCCAGCAACGCTGCTATCCCGCCGGATTTCTGCGGATGATAGTAGTGGTGTACCTGCTGCGGCGCGGAGGGCGGCGCAGGGGGTACAGCTGGCAGTGTTGGCGTAGCGTTGTCCATATATCCCCTTGCTCCTGAGCTGTGCCGCGGTCCCCGGCAGACACATAGGGCGCTAGCCTAGCCACTTGTCCTATTTCTGGAAAGTGGTCTTGCCTACTTAAGCTTCATCACCACGCAGCTTGCGGACCAGTAATTCGAGTTGTGGGGCATCGGTTTGGCCGCCATCGACCGGTGGTCCGGCGACAACCTCGATGTGTGCGCGGAAGCGGCGCGGTACCCGCATCTGTCCCAGCCGGCTGTCACGGCGGCTCCACATGCTGGACCACATGCCCTTCAGTGCCATCGGCACTACCGGCACCGGACGCCGCGCCAGGATCTTCTCCACCCCCGACTTGAAGGCGGCAATCTCGCCATCCTTGGTCAGGGCACCTTCGGGAAAGATGCAGACCAGCTCGCCCTCGGCCAGTGCCGCATCCACCTCATCGAAGGCGCGCTGCATCAGTGCGGCATCTTCCTTGGGGCTGGCGATGGGAATGGCCTTGGCGGTCTTGAAGATCCAGCGCATCACCGGGATGTTGAAGATCCGGTAATACATGACGAAGCGGGCCGGACGCGGGATCACCGCCGACAGGATCAGCGCATCCATGTAGCTGACGTGGTTGCAGACGATCAGCGCGGCGCCTTCATCGGGCACATTGTCTTCCACGCCCTTGACCCGCAACCGGTACAGGGTGCGCACCATCACCCAGCTCAGGAAGCGCATCAGGAACTCGGGCACGATGCTGAAGATGTAGACCGCGACCACGATGTTGGCGATGGCAAGTGCCAGGAACACCTGCGGGATGGTCCAGCCCAGCAGGCGCTGGCTGAGCAGGCCGAGGACGGCGGCCAGCACGATGAAGCCGGAGTTCTGGATGTTCAGCGCGGCGAACACCCGCGACATTTCCGATTTCGGTGTGCGGCTCTGGATCAGCGCGAACAACGGCACCACGAAGAAGCCGGTGAACAGGCCGATGCCGAGCAGGTCGATGATGATGCGCCAGCTGCCGGGCTGTTGGACGAAGCCGGCAACGTCCAGGCCCGATACGGTCACCGCACCGGTACGGGCGAAGTACAGATCGAGCAGGAAGGCGCTCATTCCAAATGCACCCAGTGGCACCAGGCCGATCTCGACGATGCGTCCGGACAGCTTCTCGCACAGCAGTGAGCCGACGCCGGTGCCCAGCGAAAACAGCGCCAGCGCGAAGATGTACAGCACCTCGTCGCCGCCCAGATTGACCACCGCATAGGTCGGCAGCTGCGAGGTGAGCACGGTGCCAAAGAACCAGAACCACGACACCCCGAGGATGGCATTGCGTACCGCCTTCTGCTTCTTGGCCAGGCGCAGCACCGCCAGTGATTCGCTGATCGGGTTCCAGTTGATCTTCAGACCCGGTGCGCCGGCATCCACGCGCGGGATCATGCGGGCGGTGAAGTTGCCGATCAGCGCCAGCGCGATGATGGCAACCGCAGCGACGATTGGCCCATGGGTGCCCGCCAGCGCAAAGATCATGCCGCCGGCAATCATGCCGGTGAGGATGGAGATGGACGTGCCCATTTCCACCAGTCCGTTGCCACCGGTCAGTTCCTCGGGCTTGAGGATGGACGGCAGCACCGAGTATTTGACCGGGCCGAACAGGGTGGACTGCAGGCCGGTGCAGAACAGCGCCACCAGCAGCACCGGCATGTTCTGGGTAAGGAAGCCGACCGCCGCCAGTGACATCACCACGATCTCCATGGTGGTGGTGATGACGATGAGCTTCTGCTTTTCCAGCTTCTCGGCGATCTGTCCGGCAAGTGCCGAGAACAGGAAATAGGGCAGGATGAACAGTGCCGGCGCCAGGTTGGTATACAGCGTGCGTTCTTCGCTGCTGACGCCCAGGTAGAACAGCAGGCCGATGATCGCCTGGCGGTAGATGTTGTCGTTGAAGGCGCCCAGCGCCTGGACGATGAAGAACGGGAGGAAGCGGCGCTGCGTGAGCAGGGCGAACTGGTTGTGGCCGGACATCGTGACTCCTCGGTGCTGCGCGGCACATTAGCAGAACCGCATGTCGCTATTGATCAAGCCGCGCGCGTATTGCAGAAGCCTCTCAGGCCGGGCCCGCAGGCAGCAGGTCCAACAAGGCGCGCGCGGCCGGGGTGGGGTCGGCCCGCCATATCGCGCAGGTACGGAAGCGGAATGGTTCGACCAAGGGCCGTACGAGCGTGCGCTGCATGCGTGCGGCCATGCTGTCGGGAACCACCGCCACCGCCAGGCCGGCGGCGACCAGTTGCTGTTGCAACTCGCTGTGGGTGACCTCGTATTGCAACTGGGCCTGGACGCCGCGTTCGCGCAGGGCGTCATCCAGCATGCGTCGCACGCCGGCGCCGGGTACCAGCGCCGCCAAGGGCAGGCCTTGCAGCGCCTGCAACGGGATAGCCGTGAGACTGGCCAGCGGATGATCGGTTGGCATTACCAGCGACAGACCTTCCTCATGCAACAGGCGGTGCTGCGGCGGCAGGGTGATCTGTGGACCCACCCCGACCAGCGCCACGTCCAGGTTGCCGGCTTCCACTTCGGCCAGCAGCAGATCGCTCATGCCGGCCTTCAGGTGGACCTCCACCGCAGGATGGGCGGCCCGGAACGCTGCCAGCAAGGCAGGGACATCCACCACATTGAGCGAGGTGATCTGGCCGATGTTGATGCGGCCACGCACCGTGCCCAGAGTCAGTGCCATTTCCTCCTGCAGGCGTGCGGCGGCCTGCAGGGTCAGCCGGGCGTTGTGCAGGAATACCTCGCCGGCAGCGGTGGGTCGTACCCGCCGGTGGCTGCGCTCGAACAGGCGCGTGCCGAAGGCATCCTCCAGCCGTGCGATCTGGTGGCTCAGTGCCGATTGCACGGTGTGGCAGCGGCTGGCCGCGGCGGTGAAGCCACCTTCCTCGGCCACGGCGACGGCGAATTCGAGCTGGCGCAGGGTGAACATGCCATCACTGAAACAGATGGATGGGATGAAAACAATACATTGGCGTCATTGATGGCGGCGGCCCAGACTTACCGCAGTTCCCGCCGTGGCCTCCCCATGAATACCCCCGTCTCCCACTCGCCCCATCGCCCCTTGAGCCAGGCCCAGGTCCTGCTGCTGGCTGCCGCCACCGGCCTGATCGTGGCCGGCAACTACTACGCGCAGCCCTTGCTGCAGATCCTGGCCGAGGCATTCCGGATCGGCGCCGACGCGGCGGGCTGGGTGGTGACGGTGGCGCAGCTGGCTTATGCCGCCGGCCTGTTGTTGATCGTGCCGCTGGGTGACCGGCTGGAACGCCGCCGACTGATCGTCGCCCTGTTCGTGCTGGCGGCGGTGGGCCTGGCGATCAGCGCCACCGCGACCCATTTCGTGCAGCTGCTGGCAGGCACCGCCCTGTCCGGCCTCAGTGCGGTGGCAGCGCAGGTCATCGTGGCGCATGCGGCGGGTCTGGCCGAGCCGGAACATCGGGGCAGGGTGGTGGGCACGATCATGGCTGGCCTGCTGTTGGGCATCCTGTTGGCGCGCACTGCCTCCGGCGTACTGGCCGGGCTGGGTTCCTGGCACACCATTTACTGGGTGGCCTGCGTTGCCTTGCTGGTGCTGGCGGTGGTGCTGGCACGCTTGCTGCCGGCGCATCAGCCAAGTGCCAGCCTGTCCTATCCGCGCCTGATCGGTTCGGTGCTGGCCTTGCTGCGTGATGAGCCCTTGCTGCGCCAGCGCTCAGTGCTGGGTGGCTTGCTGTTTGCCGGCTTCAGCGTGTTCTGGACGCCGCTGGCCTTTCTATTATCCGGTCCGGCTTATGGGTATTCGATTGCCACCATCGGCCTGTTTGGCCTGATCGGCGCGGCCGGTGCCTTGGCGGCCAGCAGTGCCGGCAAGCTCAGCGATCGCGGTCATGGCCGCATGGTGGCGTTTGGCGGCCTGCTGATGATGCTGCTGTCGTGGTTGTTGCTGGCGTTCGCGCCGGTGTCGCTGGCGGCGCTGATCGTGGGCGTGCTGTTGCTGGATATTGCCGTGCAGGCGGTGCATATCAACAACCAGAGCGTGATCTACCAGCTGGATGAGAGCGCCCGCAGCCGTATTACCTCGGCCTATATGACCTGCTATTTCATCGGCGGTGCCAGTGGTTCGGTACTGAGCACGATGGCCTGGACGCGCTATGGCTGGAACGGCGTCTGCGCGCTGGGCGGCGTGTTCGCGGTGATCGGCCTGCTGGTGTATTTCATGCCGGTGCGTCGTGCTGCTGTAGGAGCGGCGTGAGCCGCGAAGCTGGTGATGGCTCCGCTTGCGGGTTGCTCACGATTTGAGCGCGGCAAGAGGAGCATTCCTGGTGGTAACGCCAAAGGCAGAATCAACGGCACCCCTCCCCAACCCTCCCCTGCGCTCCGCGCAAGGGAGGGGGTAACAGCAACTAGGCCGGCGACATCGCTTCTTCCGCCGACGCCCTCAGCTTCGGCAACAGTCGCAGCATCAAGGCCAGCTGGGTACGCACCAGTCGCGACTTCTCATCGATCTCATCCGGCATCTGCTCCAGCGCATCTGCCAGTGCGATCTCGTCTTCCTGCGGGTCCGCTGGCTGGCGTCTGCCCAAGGCTTCAGACAATGCAGCCAAGGACTGCTGCAGCTGCCGATGCCCACCTGCAACCAGGGCATCTTCATTGACTGCATCCGCCTGCGCACGATGCGCACCCAGCGCCGACAGATAGCCCAGCAAGGTGTTGGACAGGGCGAGGAAGCGGAAGCCCGCATCCAGATTGCCGCGTGCATAACCCGGCTCACGCAGCATGTTCGCCAACGCCACCGATAGGGCGACGTCGGCGTTGTGCATGTCGCGGCGGGCGATGCGGTAGGGCAGGTCGTCGCGCATGCCGCTGCGGTACTGGCCCAGCACTTCATCCAGGTAGGCGGTGCTGGTGGCGATCACCTGTGCCATCACCTTGTGCAGGCGCCGGCCTTCCCAGTCGGGCAGGATCAGCAGCGAGGCGATGGCGGCGATCACGCAGCCGATCAAGGTGTCGAGGAAGCGCGGCCAGATCAGCACGAAACCATTGCCGATCAGGTTGAAGCACAGCAGCGCCATCACCGTGATCGCGGCGGTGGCCAGCAGGTAGCGGTCGGTGCGGGTGATGAAGAACAGCAGCGCTGCCGCCAGAGCCAGCAACAGTTGCAGGCCGGTGCCGGGGAACAGCTGCATCAATGCCCAGGTCACGCCCAGGCCGAGCAGGGTGCCGGCGATACGTTGCACCAGTCGCAGGCGGGTGGCGCCAAAGTTGGGCCGGCAGACGAAGACGATGGTCAGCAGGATCCAGTAACCGTTCTCCGGGTGCACCAGCTTCAGCAGGGCATAGCCGGCAATCAGTGCCAGGCCGATGCGCACGCCGTGGCGGAACAGCAGCGAGCCTGGCGTCAGCGCCTGGCGCAGGCGGGTGCCCATTTCGCGCAGGGTGTGCGGCGAGGAATCGCGCAGGCGGGTGTCGATGCCTTCCAGCGGGGTATCCGCCAATGCGGCTTCGGACAACTGCCGCTCGATGCTGGTCAGGTTGGCGGCCAGTAGCTGCAGCGAGCCGAGCAGGCGCGTCCACTGCGGATTGCGCTGTTCACGCAGGTACTGCAGGGAAGACTGCAGGTCCTGGCCGGCGACGCGGGTGCGTTCGCCATAGTCGAAGGGCTGACGCAGGCGGATGGCCTCGCCCAGCGTCTGGCAGGCCTTGCCCTGCAGTGACAGCAGGCGCCGACAGCGGAACAGCACGTCGCTGTGGAAGAAGGCCTCGGCCAGGGCTTCATACGGATAGTGCGAGGAGCTGGCGCGCTCGTGGAAGTCCTGCGCCATGTAATACAGGCGGAAGTACAGGCCTGACTGCACGCCGGGCCGGCCGGAGCGGCCGAAGCGACTGAGGATGGCGGTCTTGGCGATGTTCAGTGCCTGCACCACGCGCACGTTCTGCTCAGCCAGCGCCAGGCGGCGTGCTTCCAGATTGCCGTGCCGCACCGGCTCGAACAGGTCGGCCTTGAGCTGCAGGTAATGGCCGAGCTCGAAGAACAGCCGCGCCAGCCGTTCGCGCACCGGGCGGTTGGCGAACATCGCCGTCCACAGGATCGACAGCAGGCCGTACCAGGCGGCGCCAACCAGCAGCGGGACCACCTCGCGCAGCGCCTGTTGCTGGCTGACGTTGTGGTGCTGGTCCATCGCGATCATCGCGTAGATCGCCAGCGTCACTGTGGCCTGGCCGATGGAGGCATAGCGCTCGCCCAGCGCGCCGAGCAGGGTCAGGCCGAAGGCGGTCAGTGCCAACGCGCTGATGAAGGGAACCGGGTAGGGGAAGAGCGCGATGACCGCCGCCGCAGCAGCGGCAAAGCACAGCAACGACAACAGCACGGATTTTGTACGGCCCCACCAGTTGTCATCGGTCTCGGCGATGGCGCTGGCGATGATGCCCAGGAACAGGCCGGGGATGGCTTCGATGTGGCCGTCGTACCAGCCATAAGCGATGGCGGCGGTGAGGGCGATGAACACGCGCAACCCGTAGCTGGCTTTTTCGTGGGCCCAGAGTTGGCCGAGGTGACGGTCGAGGCGGCGCATGCCGGAAGCGTGGACTCGCGGGGATCAGGTTGTCAGCTTGCGGTGCCGTGGCGATGCAGGCAAGCGCGAACCGTCTGCAAGTGTGCAGGGCTCAGCCTGCGGTATTGGCCGCGCGCATGAAATCGAGGAACACGCGCAGCTTGGGTGCCAGTTGTTCGCGCGATGGGTAATAGAGATGGAAGCCGGGATAGGGCGGTTGCCAGTCATCGAGCAGTCCATGCACGCGACCCGCGTCGATGTCGGCGCGGGCGATGGCTTCGAATATCTGCAGCAGGCCAAGCCCGTCGCGCGCTGCCTGCAAGGCCAGCGTGCTGTCGTTGAGCAGCAGAGGCCCGCTGACATCGAGGGTGAAGTCGCGGTGATCACGGCTGAACTCCCAGGGCATCACCCGGCCATTGCTGTTGCGGTGACGGATGCAGGCATGGCCGATCAGTTCTTCCGGTGTTTGCGGTGTGCCATGCCGCTGCAGATACGCCGGCGCGGCGACCACGGTCCAGCGCATGGGTGGCCCCAACGGCACCGCGATCATGCCATCGGCCAGCGCCTCGCCCAGGCGGATGCCGGCATCGAAGCCCTCGCCGACCACATCGATCAGCGCCGCCTGCATCGACAGCTCCACTTCCACCTGCGGGTAGGCGGCGTGGAAGGCGGGCAGGTGTGGCAGCAGCAGGTACTCGATGGCGAAACGCGGCGCGGTGATGCGCAACTGCCCAGTCGCCACATCGCGGTTGGCTTCCACCGCATGCAGGGCCTCCCCGATCCGGGCCAGCGCCGGCGCGGTGTCCAGCAACAGACGCTGGCCTGCCTCGGTCAGGCCAACCCGGCGGGTGGTTCGTTGTAGCAGACGGGTGCCGAGCCGGCGCTCCAGGTTGCGGATGGTCTGCGACAAGGCCGACGGCGAGACCGCCAGCTCGATCGCTGCCTGGCGGAAGCTGGCATGCCTGGCCACGCAGGCGAAGGCTGCCAGAGCCGGCAACAGGGCGGGATCTACTGTGAAGTCAGGCTTCATGGTCAATGCGGAGTATCCGCCTTTATCGACATAGTGGCGAGGGCCTACAGTTGCCTCCATCCTTTCCCCCGTTGGAGTCGCCGATGAAAACCCGAGTTCTGGGCCGCAATGGTCCTGTTGTTTCCGCACTTGGCCTGGGCTGCATGGGCATGAGTGCGTTCTATGGTGGCCGCGGCGATGATGCGGCCTCGATTGCGGTGATCCACCGCGCGCTGGAGCGCGGCGTGACGCTGCTGGATACCGCCGACATGTACGGCCCGCATACCAACGAGGTGCTGGTGGGCAAGGCGATTGCCGACCGTCGCGCGCAGGTGTTCCTTGCCACCAAGTTCGGCGTGCGGCTGGACGCCAAGGACCCGCAGGCGCGTGGTGTGGATGGTCGCCCGGAATATGTGCAGGCCGCCTGTGAGGCCAGCCTGCAGCGGCTTGGCGTGGATCACATCGATCTGTATTACCAGCACCGTGTTGATCCGCAGGTGCCGATCGAGGACACGGTGGGGGCGATGGCGCGGCTGGTCGAGCAGGGCAAGGTGCGTTACCTGGGCTTGTCCGAGGCCGCGCCGGAAACCATCCGCCGCGCGCATGCGGTGCATCCGATCACCGCGCTGCAGACCGAGTACTCGCTGTGGTCGCGCGAGCCGGAGCAGAACGATGTGCTGGCGACGGTGCGTGAGTTGGGTATTGGTTTCGTGCCGTACTCGCCGCTGGGCCGTGGCTTCCTGACGGGTGCGATCCGCAGCCCAGCCGATTTCGAGGACGGTGATTACCGCCGCAACTCGCCGCGCTTCCAGGGCGAGAACTTCGATAGGAATCTGGCTTTGGTTGAGCAGGTCAATGCGATTGCTGCCGACAAGGGCGTGACGCCGGGGCAGTTGGCGTTGGCCTGGGTGTTGGCGCAGGGCGATGACCTGGTGCCGATTCCGGGCACCAAGCGTTTGCCGTATCTGGAGGAGAACCTGGGTGCGCTGGAGGTGGTGTTGGGTGCCGAGGACCTGGCGCGGATCGACGCAGTGTTCCCGGTGGATGCAGCGGCGGGCCTGCGTTATCCGGCGGCGAGCATTGGCAGCGTGCATCGGTAGAACGAACAGGCTTCAACTGTAGAGCCGAGCCATGCTCGGCTGGGGATTTCCCAATAACGCCCTCTGCCGAGCATGGCTCGGCACTACATTTTTGCTCCCTCCCTTGCACGAAGTGCAGGGGAGGGTTGGGGAGGGGTAGCTTCTACGGCATCGCCGGTAGAGCCCATTGCCGAGCATGGCTCGGCACTACAGTGCTTACTGCTGCTCGCGCGCGATCGCGCGCCAGCCGATGTCGTTGCGGTGGAACTCATTGGCCCAGTGAATCTTCGCGACACCGGCATACGCATGCTTCTGCGCATCATCAACGCTGTCTCCCAGCGCAGCAACACACAACACACGGCCACCGGCGCTGACCACGTTGCCATCAGCGTCCAATGCCGTACCCGCATGGAATACCTTGGCACTGGCCGGCACATCGCCCAGGCCGCTGATCACATCACCGGTGATCGGGGTTTCCGGGTAGGGCTTGGCGGCCAGCACGACACCGAGCGACGGACGCGGGTCCCACTGCGCTTCCACACCAGCCAGTGCGCCATCAATGGCGGCTTCGACCAGATCCACCAGATCCGACTGCAGGCGCAGCATCACCGGCTGGGTTTCCGGGTCGCCAAAGCGCACGTTGAACTCGATCACCTTGGGCGCGCCGCTGGCATCGATCATCAGGCCGGCATAGAGGAAGCCGGTAAACGGCACGCCGTCGGCGATCATGCCGGCCACGGTCGGCTTCACCACCTCGCGCATCACCCGGGCATGCACGTCCGGGGTCACCACCGGTGCTGGCGAATAAGCGCCCATGCCGCCGGTATTGGGGCCGGTATCACCATCACCCACGCGCTTGTGGTCCTGGCTGGTGGCCATCGGCAGCGCGATGCGGCCGTCGACCATCGAGATGAAGCTGGCTTCCTCGCCTTCGAGGAACTCCTCGATCACCACGCGTGCACCGGCATCGCCGAAGGCATTGCCGCTGAGCATGTCGTGCACGGCGGCTTCGGCTTCTTCCATCGTCATCGCCACGATCACGCCCTTGCCAGCGGCAAGCCCGTCGGCCTTGATCACGATGGGCGCGCCCTTCTCATGCAGGTAGGCCAGCGCGGAATCCACTTCGGTATGCACGGCGTAGTACGCGGTGGGAATACCGTGGCGGGCAAGGAAGTCCTTGGCAAAGGCCTTGCTCCCTTCCAACTGCGCGGCGGCCGCGGTCGGCCCGAAGATGCGCAGGCCGGCCTGGCGGAAACGGTCGACCACGCCCAACACCAGCGGCACTTCCGGGCCTACCACGGTCAGGCCCACGGCCTCGTCCTGCGCCAGTTTCAGCAGGCCCTCGATGTCGGTGACCTTGATCGCGACATTGCGGCACTTGCCTTCGGTGGCGGTGCCGGCGTTGCCGGGGGCGACGATGATTTCGCTGACGCGCGGTGATTGCGCCAGCTTCCAGGCCAGTGCGTGTTCGCGGCCGCCAGAGCCGATGACGAGGAGTTTCATGGTGTCGGTTCCTGTGGGGAGGGGGCGGAAAAGCTCAGGGGTGGAGTGCAGTGCGTGCGGGCGATGTGCGCGCCTTGCGCATCAATCGCAGCTTTCGATCTGCATGCTCGGCGGAATCAGGTAGCGCGCCTGCGCGCTGTCGTAGGCGATGCTGTGGGTCTTGTTGGCAGCCCCCGCGCAGCCCCGGCCTTTCTCCTGCACGCGCAGCGGCCAATTGGCGAGCTGCGGCTGGCTGTTGTCGGGTGTCGCGTCGAAGTTCAGGTCCAGGCGGCCATGCGAACAGTTGCCGGAGGCATTGCAGTCGATGGCGTTGCGATCATCCAGATGGCTGCGCAGCCAGCCTGCGCTGGACAAGGTCTTGCCGCCATCGAACACGTACCAGGCGCGGTTGCGCATTGCTGCGCCGACTACCACCAGTTCGTCGTCGACCTGGAAACCCCAGGCATCGGCACCCATCTGCAGGATCGTGACAGTGCCCGGTTTGCCGCCGGTGCCGCTGCCCTGGCCGAGCAGTTCGGCAGCAACGCTGACGCCGTCGTCGGCGGCGCGTTGCAGGACGATGAAATCGGTGCTGCCCAGTTCAATCGGGCTGGCGTCGTCATAGTGGGTGCAGATTGCCAGCATGCGGTAGTTGCCGTTCTGCACGCTGATGCTCTGGTCGGCGCAGATGTCGCGATGTACCGGGCGGGCCTGCCCGAGATCGGCATCACTCAGTTGCTGCGCCCATTGCCCCTGCAATTGCACGGCGCTGCCATAGCGCTCCTGCAGTACCGCCATCACCCCAGCCTCGTAGCTGAGCTTCGGCTTTGCTGCCGGAGCGTTGCTCTGTGCGGGCGTGCCCTGCTGGCACGCGGCCAGCAGGGCGACGGCGAGCAGGGAAATCAAACGCGGGAAAACCCTGGTCGCCATGTGCCAGCTCTCTGTGACGGAATCAGTGACGGAAGTGGCGTACGCCGGTGAACACCATGGCGATGCCATGTTCGTCGGCGGCGGCGATCACTTCGTTGTCACGCATCGACCCACCCGGCTGGATCACCGCGGTGATGCCGGCTTCGGCGGCGGCGTCCAGGCCGTCGCGGAACGGGAAGAACGCATCCGATGCCATCACCGAGCCCGGCACCACCAGGCCAGCATCCGCCGCCTTGATGCCGGCGATGCGGGCGGAGTAGACGCGGCTCATCTGGCCGGCGCCAACACCGATGGTGCGCTCGTCCTTGGCGTAGACAATCGCGTTGGACTTGACGTACTTGGCCACGCGCCAGGCGAACAGCAGGTCGCGCAGCTCGGCCGCCGTCGGCGCGCGCTGGGTGACGGTCTTCAGTTCGTCGGCGCGCATGCCGCGGTTGTCGGCGCTCTGCACCAGCAGGCCCGAACCGATGCGCTTGGTGTCGTAGTTGTTGCGGGCATCGCCGGCCGGGATGCGCAGCACGCGCACATTGGCCTTCTTGGTGGCGTAATCCAATGCGGCCGGCTCGTAATCCGGTGCGATCAGCACTTCGACGAACTGGCGGTCGAGGATGGCCTTGGCGGTTGCCGCGTCCAGCGTGCGGTTGAAGGCGAGGATGCCGCCAAAGGCGCTGGTCGGGTCGGTGTTGTAGGCCATCTCGTAGGCGGCGCCGACATCGGCAGCCACGGCCACGCCGCACGGGTTGGCGTGCTTGACGATGACGCAGGCTGGCACGTCGAACTGGCGCACGCATTCCCAGGCGGCGTCAGCGTCGGCCAGGTTGTTGTAGCTCAGTTCCTTGCCCTGCAGCTGCACGAAGGTGGCCAGGGTGCCCGGCACCGGGTACAGGTCGCGGTAGAACACGCCGCTCTGGTGCGGATTCTCGCCGTAGCGCAGGTCCATGACCTTGATGAAGGAGGAATTCATCTGTGCCGGGTATTCATTGCGCACCGGCACCGCAGCGCTGGTGTCGGTCACGGCCGACAGATAGTTGCTGATCGCCGCGTCGTACTGGGCGACGCGGTTGAACGCGGCCACCGACAGTTCAAAGCGCTTGGCCGCCGACAGCTTGCCGTCGTTGCTGGCCAGTTCGGCCAGCAGTGCGTCGTACTGGTCCGGGCTGGTCGCCACGGCGACGCGGGCGAAGTTCTTGGCCGCGCTGCGCAGCATCGCCGGGCCGCCGATGTCGATGTTCTCAACCGCGTCGGCGAGCGTGCAGTCGGCCTTGGCGGTGACCGATTCGAACGGGTACAAGTTCAGTACCAGAAGATCGATCGCGGCGATGCCGTGCTCTGCCATCACCGCGTCATCGGTGCCGGCGCGGCCGAGCAGGCCGCCGTGCACCATCGGGTGCAGGGTCTTGACCCGGCCGTCCATCATCTCCGGGAAGCCGGTGACATCGGACACGTCCTTGACCGGCAGGCCGGCCTCGCGGATCGCCTTGGCGGTGCCGCCGGTGGACAGCAGCTCGACGTTGCGGGCAGCCAGGGCACGGGCCAGATCGATCAGGCCGGTCTTGTCGGAAACGGACAGCAGAGCCCGGCGTACGGGCAGCAGATCAGAAGACATGGGGAGGCAGGGGAAGCGGAAGCGGGCCCGTATTGTAGCCGCGCGGTCACACAGAAGCAGGGTGTAGTGCCGAGCCATGCTCGGCAGGGGCTTTCCCAGCAATGCACATGTAGTGCCGAGCCATGCTCGGCAGGGGCCTTCCCAGCAATGCACATGTAGTGCCGAGCCATGCTCGGCAAGGGGCCTTCCCAGCAATGTACGACGGCGGGGATTACCGGTAACGCTTCTGCCGAGCATGGCTCGGCACTACAGACAGCCCGGCGGCTTACGCCAGCCCGTATTCCTTCAACTTCTTGCGCAGGGTGGCGCGGTGGATGCCCAGCAGCGCCGCGGCGCGGCTCTGGTTGCCTTCGCAGTGGTTGAGCACTTCCACGAACAACGGGATTTCCATCTCGCGCAGCACGATCTCGTACACATCGTCGGCGTCGCAGCCGTCCAGATCGCGCAGGTAGCGCCGTACGGACTGGGCAACGTGTTCGCGAAGCGGCGGCTTCGGAGCGCCACGACTGGTGTCAGGACGGGTGGGGGCAGCGTTCAAGGAGAGTTCCCGGGTTCAGCAAGGTCGGGCGCGTTGGCCCGGCATGGGGGAGGGAGTCTAGCGCGTGGGCCGTCGGCCTGCCACGCCATTGTCCCGCGTTTACTGAAATTCGAAGCTGAAGGCGACCGTGGCCGCGGCCGGCTCGCGCAGCCGGAATGACACCTGCGCGCTCTGTCCGGGCTCCAGTCTTGCCTGCGGATCTGCCGCTGGCCCGAGGTATTCGGCCGGCTGCAGCGTGCGGCGGCCGATCACCCGGCCATCGGCGTCGGACAGTGACAGCCGCAACGCCGGCCAGGCCTGGGCCCAGCGGGCGTCGTTGCGGAAACTGGCCTGTACCTGCAATGCGCCTGCCTGTCCCGGGACCGGGCGGATGTCGCGGCTGAGCATGCTGAACGCGCCGGGCTCATGCCATGGCGGCAGGCTGCAACGCAGCACCGTGCACAGGCCGCTGACCAAGGGACGGGTGCCTGCATCGGCGGCCAGCCGGGCGCGGTCGGCAATGATGATCTGCAGCCCGAGCAGCAGCGCCAACGCCAGCACCAAACCCCATTGCCAGCGCGGCGTGTCGGCTGCTGGCGCGGCGTGCGTGCGGTTGTCGCGGGCGAAGCTGGGGGCGACAGCTGCTGCGGCCTGACCGGCCTCCTCCTCGTCTTCGTCTTCGTCCGCGGGCCCGCGGACGATGGCCGGACTTTCGATGCCCATGCCTTCGCTGACAACGCTGCTATCTGCCGCTGCAACAGTCGCCTCCTGTTCGACCGGCTGGGCGTCGTGAGGCTCAGCCTTGATCGGTTCCACCGCTGCGGGCGGCAGCTCCAGCTGCAACTCCGGTGCGATGAGCGTGCCGTCGTCAGTCGGGGTGGCAGGCAGGTTCGTCGGCGCAGCCGGCTTGCGCGCGTCTGCTGCCGGCGTGTTGGCGGGGCCTTGCAGGAAGGTGGCCAGGGAAGGCTGGGTGGGCGTGGTTTCGTCAGTCATGGCAGGGCAGGCTGAGGCACTGGCCCCATTCAAGCACGGCGCACGCCGGTGATGCGCATCCAGTCGCCATCCTGGGTGGCTTCAAGCTGGTCGAACCAGGTTGCGTAACGCTCCAGCAGTTCGCCTTCCTGGCCGTGCAGGATGCCGGACAGTGCAATCTGCCCGCCGGCAGCGACGCGCGCGGCAAGCAGTTCGGCCAGGGCGTCCAGCGCCGAGGCCAGGATGTTGGCCACCACCACCGGGTAGGTGGCGACCGGCTCGTCTTCCGGCAGGTAGGCGGCGATATGCACGCCATTGCGCTCGCCGTTGTCGTGGGTGGCGATCAAGGCCTGCGGATCGTTGTCCACGCCCACCGCCTTGGCGGCACCCAGCTTCAGCGCGGCCAGGGCGAGGATGCCCGAGCCGCAGCCAAAGTCGAGCACGGTGTTGCCGGCCAGCTTGCCCTCGGCCGAGAGCTGGTCCAGCCAGCGCAGGCACAGCGCGGTGGTCGGGTGGGTGCCCGAGCCGAACGCAAGGCCCGGGTCCAGGCGCACGATGGCGGCGTCAGCGGTCTGCGCGGCCTCCGGCAGTTCGTGGTTCCACGGCACGATCCAGGTGCGTTGGCCGAACTGCATGGGCTGGAACTGGTCCAGCCAGGCGCGTTCCCAGTCTTCGTCCTGCACGGCGCGGAAGCTGGCGTGGGTCCAGTCCAGGCCCGGATCGAAGGCCTCCAGCGCGGCCAGCAAGGCCAGCGCATTGGTATCAGCCGGGAACAGCGCGCTCAGGGTCAGCTCGTTCCACAGCGGGGTTTCGCCCACGCCCGGCTCCAGGATCGCACGCTCGTTGCTGGTATCGGCGTCGGCGTCGAGCATGGTCACCGCCAGCGCGCCGACGTCGTCGAGGGCATTCTCGTAACGGGGCTGGGTGGCTTCGGAGCAGCGCAGGGTCAATTCGAGGAAGGGCATGGCGGCGTACGGCAACGGCGGGACAGGGCACGCATCCTAGACGAGGCGCGCACCAATTGCGCGTTCAGCTGGCCGATTCATCCGGCCCGGCCACGGGTATTGATAGAATTCCAGACCTATTACCGCGTAACGGGCTGCCGCTTCCCATGCTGTCGTTGCTGGCCAGAAAACCCTGGTATCTATTGGTGCTGCCTGCGGCAGTGCTGATGGCTGCATTGGGCGTTCGCAGCGGCAGTTTCCTGCACGGGGACACGGCGGAAGTGGTGGCGGCCAGCAATGGCACCGCCGCCGAAGTGACCGCGCCGCTGCTGGCTGCCGCTACCGTTGTGCCCGAGCAATCCACTGCGGTTGCTGCGGGTCTGCCGCTGGACCTGCGCGCATCCTTCGAGAACGGCAGCGACCTGTATGCCTATGCCCACCAGCTGCAGGTAGCCGCGGATGCAGGCAATGCCGAGGCGGGCTGGGTGGCGAGCCGCATCTACGATTACTGCGGCGTGTTCGCGATGGACCCTTCGGGTTATGCATTGGACAGCGCCGCATTGCAGCGCATGGATCTCAATGCGATTTCCGCGATGCTGGCCGCACGTGGCAGGGTGCGCCAGGGGTGCGCGGGTTTCACCGCTGCCGATGACCTGGGCCGTGCGCGCGTGCTGCAGCAGCGCCGGGCCTCGGCCAAGGCCGGCAATCTGGCGGCCGAAGCGGCCCTGCTGTCGATGGGAGAGCCCTTGAACGAAACCCCCAGGTATCGGCGTGAATTGGTTGAGCGGGTGCAGTCCTCGCAGGACCCGGAGGCCTTCCTGGCGATCTCCGGGGCGATGGGCACCGCAGCGGCCGGGGACGACGCCTACAAGGGCATGGTTGCGGGCACCCAGTTCAGCCAGTTGGCGTGGCAGGTGGCTGCCTGCCAGCTGGGCCTGGCCTGTGGGCCGGAAAGTGCGTTGATGGTGGCGTATTGCGCCAATGGTGGGATCTGTTCGCGCGATCCCAGGCAGGATTTTGAGTCATTCGTTTACGACGCTGCGGTACCGCGGCAGGGTGTGGAAAAAATGAACGAGATGGTCAGCAGCTTGCGCAATGCGCAGCGAGGTGTGCGATGAACTACCGACGTTTCATGCACGGTGCAAAATTCTGGATCTGGGTCGTGTTGTTCGTGGCCTATTCGGCGGGCGCGGTCGGCGTGGTGCTGATCGATACCTATGAAGACCGCTACCGAGCGCTGTCCAAGATCAAGCTGACCACCGTCAAATCCGACGAGGACCTGCGCCGTGCCGGCGCCACCCAGGCGGCGGCGGTGTACCGCGCGCAGAGCGGCATGCCGTTCAACACCTTGCAGCCGGGCAGCAGCTTCCAGATCGTATGGCCGGACGGTTCGGTGGAAACGGTGACGGTGGTGGATCCGTCCTCGCCGCTGGGCACCGAGCCGCTCAAGGGTACGGTGGTGGAAGCCGAGTAAACCGGCGTTTCCAGCAGGCACAAAAAAAGGCGGGGATTCCCGCCTTTTTTGTGCCTGTTTGCGTCTGTAGTGCCGAGCGATGCTCGGCACTGCTAGCCCCTCTCCCGTTTACGGGAGAGGGGTTGGGGTGAGGGCTGGGGCATTACCGGTAAAGCCTCTGCCGAGCATGGCTCGGCACTACATTCCTGCTCCCTCCCTTTGGCGTAGCCAAGGGGAGGGTTGGGGAGGGGATAAGCCCTTGGACCTTCATGCCGAGCATGGCTCGGCACTACATTCCTGCCCCCTCCCTTTCGCGCAGCGAAGGGGAGGGTTGGGGAGGGGTAAGCCTTTTGGGCCTTCATGCCGAGCATGGCTCGGCACTACCGGTACTGCCCCGATCAGGTCAACGCGATCGAACGTGTCTTACGCTCGGCCAGGCGCTTTTCCAGGTAGTGGATGTTCTGTCCACCGGCCTGGAAGCCCTGGTCGCGCATGATGCGCTGCTGCAACGCGACGTTGGTCTTGATGCCGTCCACCACCATCTCGCTCAACGCCACCCGCATGCGGGCAATGGCGGTTTCGCGGTCCGGGCCGTGCACGATCAGCTTGCCGATCATCGAGTCATAGTTCGGCGGCACCTTGTAGCCGGCGTAGATGTGCGTATCAACGCGCACACCCGGGCCACCCGGCGGATAGAAGCCGGTGATCAGGCCGGGGCTGGGGATGAAGGTTTCTGCGTCCTCGGCGTTGATGCGGCATTCGATCGCGTGGCCGTGCAGCACCACGTCGCTCTGCTTGATGCTCAGCTTCTGGCCGGAGGCAATGCGCAGCTGTTCGGCTACAAGGTCGATACCGGTCACCATTTCGGTCACCGGGTGTTCCACCTGCACGCGGGTGTTCATTTCGATGAAGTAGAACTTGCCGTCTTCGAACAGGAATTCGAAGGTGCCGGCGCCGCGGTAACCGATACGGATGCAGGCTTCCACGCAGACCTTGCCGATCTGCTCGCGCAGTTCGGCAGTGATGCCCGGTGCCGGTGCTTCTTCCACCACCTTCTGGTGGCGGCGCTGCATCGAGCAGTCGCGCTCACCCAGGTGGATGGCGTTGCCCTGGCCGTCGGCCAGCACCTGGATTTCCACGTGACGCGGATTTTCCAGGTACTTCTCCATGTAGACCTCACCATTGCCGAATGCTGCCTTGGCTTCGGACTTGGTGGTTTCGATGGAGGCCTTCAACGCGCCTTCGGCATGCACAACGCGCATGCCGCGGCCGCCACCGCCACCGGAGGCCTTGATGATGACCGGGTAACCGATCTCACGGGCGATCTTGGTGTTGGCGACGATGTCTTCGCCCAGCGGGCCGCCCGAACCGGGCACGCACGGCACGCCGGCAGCCTTCATCGCGCGGATGGCTTCCACCTTGTCGCCCATCAGGCGGATGGTTTCCGCACGCGGGCCGATGAAAATGAAACCGGACTGCTCCACGCGCTCGGCGAAGTCGGCGTTCTCGGAGAGGAAGCCGTAACCCGGGTGGATGGCCTGGGCATCGGTGACCTCGGCCGCGGCGATCAGCGCCGGGATGTTGAGGTAGCTTTCCGACGACGGTGCCGGACCAATGCAGACCGATTCATCGGCCATGGCCACGTGCTTGAGGTTGCGGTCGACGGTGGAGTGCACCGCGACCGTGCGGATGCCCAGGGTGTGGCACGCGCGCAGGATGCGCAGCGCGATTTCACCCCGGTTGGCAATGACGACTTTATCCAGCATGGCCGGCGCCTCAGGCAATCACGAACAGCGGCTGGTCGAATTCAACCGGGCTGCCGTTCTCGCCGAGGATGGCCACCACGGTGCCGGACACTTCGGCCTCGATCGGGTTGAACATCTTCATCGCTTCGATGATGGCCAGGGTCTCACCGGCCTTGACGGTCTGGCCGACGCTGACGAAGGCCGGCTTGTCCGGTGAGGACGAGGCGTAGAAGGTGCCGACCATCGGCGCGCGCTGCACGTGGCCTTCCGGCAGGGCATTGCCCGGCTTGGCGGTGCCGCCGGTGGAGGCTTCGGTCGGGCCACTCATCGGCATGGCCGGGGCGGCAGCAGCCGGGGCAGCGGCATACACCGGTGCCGGTGCGGCAACGTAGCCGCCAACCGGGTTGCGCGACAGGCGCACGGATTCTTCGCCTTCCTTGATCTCGATTTCAGCCAGGTTCGACTCTTCCAGCAGGTCGATGAGCTTCTTGATTTTGCGCAGATCCATGAGGGCCTCTTTGGTTGCAGTAAGTCAGTAAGGAGTAGGCGCGGCGCGCCCGGGTCAAAGTTCGTAGAAATCGCGCAGTTGCCGGGTACGGTCCTGCGCGTGGGTGGTGAGACAGTGCATCTGCGCGCCATTGCGCGATGTGCCGTCGGCATTGAAGGCGTAGACCGCAGCGCAGTCCTTGTCGCGCAGCTGGATCCAGGCGCGTTGTGCCTCGATCAACTGCTGCTCGGCAGCGCCGCAATGCGTGCAGCTGCCATCGGCGGCCTGCTGCTGTAGTTGGCGGCGGGCCAGCTTGTAGGTGGTGTTCAACAGTGCGTCGGCATCGCTGGCACGGTCGGATGCGCACAGGTCGCTATCCATCGTGCTGGTCACATTCGCGCAGTCGATGCCTTCGGCGGCGCGCTCCAGGTTCTGCGCATTCGCAGCAGCCAGCGGCAGGCACGCCATGACCATAGCCATCAGCATGCGCAGCAGGGTGTTCACGCAGCCGCTCCCACCCGGGCCAGTGCGGCGTCCATCGCATAGCGGTAGCTGTCGGCGCCGAAGCCGCAAATCACGCCCACCGCCTTGTCGCTCAGGTAGCTGTGCTGGCGGAACGGCTCGCGCGCATGCGGGTTGGACAGGTGGATCTCGATGAACGGAATCGCCACCCCGGCCAGCGCATCGCGCAGGGCCACCGAGGTATGGGTGAAGGCGGCGGGGTTGATCAGGATGAAAGCGGTTCCATCGGCACGCGCAGCCTGCACCCGGTCCACCAGCACATGCTCGGCGTTGGACTGCAGGTGTTCGCTCTGGTGCCCTTGTGCCTGTGCCTGTGCGGCCAGCGCAGCGTCGATCTGGGCCAAGGTGGTGTGGCCGTAGACGTCGGGCTCGCGGGTGCCCAGCAGGTTGAGGTTGGGGCCGTGAAGGACCAGCAGTTTTGCCATGTGCCAAGGGTCGGCGGGGAAGGGCGGCAGTGTGAGGGAAGTGGGGAATGCTGTCCAGTTCGCCGAAATTAGCTGCGTTTTAATCGTTTGTTTGAAATTTGAAGCTGTGCTGGGGCTGCTTGTGGGGCAATGCCTTTGGGTCCTATCGGATGACGGCTTGGACACCCAGTTGGGTCCGGACCCAGAGTCACGCAGTTGCGCGATGCGCGGAACTTGCGAGGAAATGAGCGAAGTTGGGCTTTCCCCGAGACCCGCGACGACAAGAGCCCCTCTCCCGCCCGCGGGAGAGGGGTTGGGGTGAGGGCGGAGCGAAGCAGCAATCGTTGATCTGCGGATAAACCAGCCGCACCTGGCTTTAGGTGATGAAGCCAAAGCCAAAGCTCCCCTCATCCGCCCCTTCGGGGCACCTCGCTCCGCGCCCCGGCCCCGCGTAGCACGCGGAGCGTACGAACAGTCACGTGCCTACGGCCCGTAAACGCCTGTTCTTAACCCCGTATGCGGGAGAAGGGATGGCTGCATCTGCCTGCTTCTCCCTAGTAATCATCCGTTAATAGACGACCGGTCTATTCGAAGTAAGCTCCACCCCATGAACCTATCCCCCAAAGCCCAGGCCACCCGCCAGCACATCCTGGACGCCGGCTATCGGCTGGTCCTGCAGAAGGGCTTTGCCGCCCTCGGCCTGCAGGAAATCCTCAAGGCCTGCGCCGTGCCCAAAGGCTCGTTCTATCACTACTTCGCGTCCAAGGAAGTGTTCGGCTGCGAGCTGCTGCAACAGTACGTAGACGGCTACGGGTGCAAGCTCGAACAGCTGCTGGCCGAGCCCGGCAACGGTCGCGAACGGCTGATGCGCTACTGGGATGCCTGGGCGCGTGACCCGGCTGATCCGGCGCAGGGCTGGGCCGAGGAGTGCCTGGTGGTGAAGCTGGCCGCCGAGGTGTCCGACCTTTCCGAGGACATGCGTCGCGTGCTCGACCAGGGCGTGCAGCGCCTGCTGCAACGCATTGCCGCACTGGTCGAAGAAGGCCGCGCCGACGGCTCGCTGCCGAACGGCAAGCCCGCACTGGATGTCGCCCGCGTGCTGTACCAGATGTGGCTGGGCGCGGCGCTGCTGTCCAAGCTCAGCCAGGACCGCCTGCCACTGCAACAGGCACGCGAAGCCACCGAACACCTGCTGTTGTGCGGCAACGCCGTCGCACCTTCCACCCCCACCCATTGAAGGCACTGCCATGAATGTTCTGTTCGTACTGACCTCGCACGACCAGCTCGGCGACACCGGGCACAAGACCGGCTTCTGGCTGGAGGAATTCGCCGCCCCGTACTACGTGTTCAAGGATGCCGGCGTCACCATCACCCTCGCATCGCCGGCCGGCGGACAACCGCCGCTGGACCCGCGCAGCGATGAGCCCGATGCACAGACCCCGGCCACCGACCGTTTCCGCAGTGACCGCGATGCACAGCAGCAGCTGGCCACAACACTGCCGCTGAAGCAGATCGACGCCAGCAAGTTCGACGCGGTGTTCTACCCCGGCGGCCACGGCCCGCTGTGGGATCTGGCCCGCGATGCAGATTCGATTGCGCTGATCGAAACCTTCGACCGTGCCAACAAACCGCTGGGTCTGGTCTGCCATGCCCCCGGCGCGCTGATCGCCGCACGCGCTGCCGACGGCAAGCCGCTGGTTGCCGGCCGCAAGGTCACCGGTTTCTCCAACAGCGAAGAAGACGCCGTCGGCCTGAGCGCCGTGGTGCCGTTCCTGATCGAAGACGAGTTCACCCGCCTCGGCGGCAACTACAGCAAGGGCCCGGATTGGGCGCCATACGTACTGAGCGATGGCCACCTCGTCACCGGCCAGAACCCAGCCAGCTCCGAAGCCGTGGCCAAGGCGCTGCTCGCACAACTGGCCTGAGCCCGATGCCCCCGTAGCCCGGGTAAGCGAAGCGCACCCGGGAAACACGCGATCAACAACACTCCCGAACTTGCATTCCACCGACGTACCCAACGCACCCTTACAAGGAATCGGCAATGAAGATCTTCTACAAAACCCGCGCCACCGCCACCGGTGGCCGCGCCGGCCGCACTGCATTGGACGACGGCACCCTCAGCTTCGACTTGGCACTGCCGGGCTCCAACAAGGCCGGCACCAACCCCGAACAGCTGTTTGCGCTGGGCTACGCCGCCTGCTTCGACAATGCCTTGCCGGTAGCCGCCAAGCAGCTGCAGTTGCAGCCGGCCGGCACCGCCACCTCGGTGGAAGTCGGCATCGGCCAGACCGCCGAAGGCGGCTACGCACTGGATATCGACCTGCACGTCGAAGTGAAGGGCCTGAAGCAGGCCGACGCCCAGCGCCTGGTCGAAACCGCGCACAAGATCTGCCCGTACTCGAACGCCACGCGCGGCAATGTGGATGTTCGGCTGCACGTAACCGCTGCCTGATTCGAGATCAAAAGCCGGGTCAAAACCGGGGTGGGGCGGGGGGGGTGGGGGGGGTGCTAGCCCTGCGCCGCCCGGGGGAAGCGGGGCCCGCAGCAGACCAAGCCAGGGGCGCCGCCGGCCACAC